>JAFWFI010000069.1 GCA_017515705.1 Bacillota bacterium | reverse complement strand
TCTCCGGTGCGGGAGAACTGGACGGCGGAGGATGACCGGAAATACGAATTCACCGCTATGGTGATGGAGGAAAACCTGGAGCACGCCCGCCACGTGGAAAACGAACGGATGGAGTTCCACACGGTGTTCATCGCCTTCTATATCGGTGTTTTGGCTTGGATCTTCAGCGACGGGTCTGTCCGGTACGACTCCTGGATCACGATCTTCGTGGAGGCGGGACTGATCTTCTTCAGTCTCATCGCCTGGACCCTGAACGAGCGGTGGTCCAATGCCTTTGACCGGCACATGACCTACGCGAAGGGGTGTTATTACCTGCTCCACCGAAGCGTTTTCGGGGTGGATGACAGCCGGCGGATCGACGATGATGTGATCAAAGAGTTGAAACGAAGCCATAAGGATTTTAAAGAATACCTGGAGATCGAAGCCATGCCCTCCGGCTTCAAGGACGAAAAGGCCGAGGGGGGCGTGCTGGACGTGCTGCCTCTGTACAGCTTCCGGATCAACAATCCGGTGGACGGGGAGCTGAAGACACTGGCGGAAGAAGAAGGGGTACAGGACCTGCCGGGGCTGGCCCGGGCACTCAAAAAGCGCAATCGGACTGGAAAGAAGATGCACCGGCCTTATTGGAAGATCGCCCCGATCCCGCGGGTGAGGACCGGGAACCTTTTCTATATCATCGATTTTGTCATGTTCTTCAGCCTGGTGGCCTTGGTATTGTGGCAGATCAGCATGAAGTTCCTGCTGTTCGTCAATGGCCGGGACGCGGCTTCTGCGCTGCCCTCCGACTCCTGGATCGCCTTGCTGTTCACGGTGATCTTAACGGGGCTGGTGTTCCTGGTGCTGCAGATCAACGACAAAAAACGATATGTGGACGATGAAGACAGGCTGGAAGGGGAAAAGGAAGAGAAATGATCAAACTGATCGCGACCGATCTGGATAATACATTATTGAACAAGGAAAGCAAGGTGGACCCGGAGACCATCCGGCTCCTGGAGCGCGCAGCGGAAAAGGGCGTGAAGGTAGCAGTGGCTACGGGCCGGTCCTTCGCTTCGGCGAAAGCCATCGCGGACCGGTTGGGCCAGCCTTCCCCGGCAATCTGCTACAACGGGGCGGCGGTGATCGACACGCAGACCGGCGAGCCTTACTTCATGGACTGCCTGGACCCGGAACTGGTTCGGGAAATCCTGGTTTTTGCCCGGGAAAACGACCTGTATGTGCAGCTGTACGACAAGGACGAGATCGTGGTGGAAAAACTTCGCCTGGACCGCCATCCGGATCCGGACCTGGATTATGCCGGATACCGGGAGGTGGGGGACTTCCGGCAGATCGAACTGTTCGATACGCCGAAGATCCTGCTGGCGGCAGAGCCCGCCCGGATCCCGGGGGTGCAGGCACAGCTGGAAGCCCTGTTCGGCGACCGGGCCTATTTCGCCCAGTCGGAAAGCCACCTGGTGGAAGCCATGACCAGAGGCTGCGACAAGGGCAGCGCGCTGCGGAGGCTCCGGGAGATCCTGGGATTGAAAAAAGAAGAGATCATGGGCTGCGGAGACAACACCAATGACCTGCCTCTGCTGCTGGAGAGCGGGACGGCCATTGCCGTGGCCAACTCCGTGCCGGAATTGAAGGCAGCGGCCACCTATGTGTGCGAAGGAGAACGCAGCGAAGGTTTCAATGAGGCTGTGAAGAAGTTCGTGCTGGAGAAGTAAAGGAGACCAAACGATGATGAAGAGATTACTGGCCATCCTGCTGTGCGGGATGCTGATGATGACGATGTGCGCCTGCGGCGGAAGCAGCGAAAGCGAGGAACCGGAACAGGCGAAGGAACCGGCAGCGGAACAATCGGCGGAGCCGGCGGAAGCTGCGGACGAGGAGACGACGGAAGTTGCCGCAGCGGATAAGGAACAGAAAACGGAAGCTGCTTCAGCTGCAAAGAAAGAGACGTCGGAGCTGGAAGAAATCGATGCGATCCGGCTGGCGTCGGATTATGCGGTGAAGAATGCGGTGGAAGAGCAGGCGGAAGGCCTGGTGCTGGATGTGGAAAACGCCGAGATCCTGGATCAGAACGCGGATGCCTGGCTGGTATCCATTCCCTGCCTGGAGTATTATGAAGGCGAAGCCGTGGGCGGTTTTATCTACATTTACCGGGTGGACAAGAAAAACGGGAAGGTGAAGCTCGTCACCGGCGCCCAGGATTATTGGGATGGGATGATCGATATCACCAAAGGCGAAATGGCGGAAAGCGCTGCCGAAACAGAATACGCCGAATAATGCAAACAGAACGAATAAAAAAATCACCCGCTCCGAGGGGGTTTGGAGCGGGTGATTTTTTAGGTTGTTGCAATTTTTGTTTTAAGAAGGAATTTATGAAAAACACTTTTGTGTGGTTCGCTTTGTTTTCTCTTGATGTCTTTACTATACGGCCTGAACCTTAAGATTACTTTAAATCCCGGTGAACTTTTCGTGACATTTTGTCTGTTGCTTGACAAGTATGATACAATAGACGATGAAATCCTGCGAAATCAGGCAAAGGAGTGAGAAAACTGATGAAAAAGAGAATTATTCTGTGGATCGCTCTGGCAATGCTCCTGTCCCTGGGAGCGGTCCTTTCCGTCTCTGCACAGCAGGCAGACGGATCTGAAGATGTCATCAACGTGACGATCAACGGCAACCCCGTGACCTTCCAGGAAGGCTACGGACTGCCCTATGTGGATAATGCCTGGCGGACCCAGGTGCCCCTCCGGGCAGCCATGGAAGCCTACGGCGCTTATGTGGACTGGGATGCGGATGCACGGACAGCCATCGTGCAGTATCAGGGAATCACCGTCAAGCTGCCGGTGAATCAGAATTTCCTGACCGCCAATGGACAGATCCGGACCATGGATACCCAGGCGGTGATCCGCAGCGGCCGGACCTACCTGCCCATCCGCTTTGTGGTGGAGGCCCTGGGCGGCAGCGTGTCCTGGGACCAGGCGACCCTGACCGTGGGGATCTGGAATCCCAGCTATCCGGCCAGGCAAACCTCCCCGGTGCCCCTGAAGGAGCGGGGCGTGTATGATGTGTATAACAATTCCCTGCTGATCGGTGATTCCCGGACCCAGGGGATCCAGGCGGCAGCCGGCATTTCCGGGGCGGACTATTTCTGTGAAAACGGACTGGCCCTCCGGAAGGTGATGAGCGGCGGGAGCGTGGCGGACGGCACCTACACCGTCGTCGAAGAAACGGACGAAGAGGGCAACGTTACCCAGAAACGGATCCCCAACGTGGTGACCCTGGCGGAAAAACTGGAAAGCAAGCAGTATTCCCGGATTTTCATTATTCTGGGATTCAACGACGTCGGATGGCAGCAGCCGGCTACCTTCGAAAGACAGTACGACCAGATCATCAAGCAGATCCGGGCAGCCCAGCCGAACGCCATGGTCATTGCCCAGAAGCTGATTCCGGTAACGGCGGCCCGTTCCCAGACGGACCGGTACTTCAACAATCCGGCTATAGCAAAGTACAACCAGATCATTGAGAACCAGGCCCGGGCGAACAACATCCTCTGCGTCGACCCCACCTGGTCGGTAGCGGACGATACCGGGGCGCTGGCAGCGGCCTATTCCCATGACGGAATCCATTTGTTCGCCGTTGGTTACAAGGTCTGGGCCCAGTTGGTTGGACGGATCGTTCCGTAAAACCCCCGCCCCAATCTTCAATCTCCCATCTTCCATCTTGCTGAAAAATGTGCTACAATATTTCCAGCAACGCAAAGGAGGAAGCCTCATGAATGGAAAAAGAATACTGATTATCGAAGATGAAGTATCGATTTCCGATATCGTCAAGTTCAATCTGGTGAAAGAAGGCTATGAGGTAGAAACGGCTTACGACGGGGAAGAGGGCCTGAGAAAAGCCCTCGGCGCCGATTTTGATTTGATTCTTTTGGATATCATGCTGCCCCATGTGGACGGCTTCCAGGTCTGCCGGAAGGTCCGGGAGACCAGCAGCGTGCCCATCATCATGGTCACGGCAAAGGAAGAAGAAGTGGACAAGGTCCTGGGACTGGAACTGGGGGCGGACGACTATCTGACCAAGCCCTTCGGGATGAGGGAACTCATCGCCCGTGTCAAGGCCAACATCCGCCGGACGGAATTCATGTCGGATTCCGGTGACGGCGGCAGCAAGGTCTCCAATTACGGGAATATCACTATCGATATGACCAAATACGAGATCCGCAAGAACGACAAACCGCTGGAACTGACCCTGCGGGAATTTGAGTTGCTCAAATACCTGGCGGAACAGGAAAACCAGGTCTTCTCCCGGGAACAGCTTCTGGAGGAAGTTTGGGGATACGAGTATTACGGGGATATCCGTACCGTTGATGTCACGATACGGCGGCTTAGGGAAAAAGTCGAGGACGACCCCAGCGAGCCAAAGTACATCCGAACGAAGAGAGGGATCGGCTACTATTTCAGACGGCCGTAAGGAACATATATGTGGAAAAAGGGAAGCGTAGGCAGAAGGCTGATCACGATCTCTTTTCTGTTGGTTTTTATCGCCCTGACAATCGTCGGGGTGTTTATTATCCAGCAGCTGGAAGCCTACCACATGGAAAACACCCGCAGCAGTCTCACCAAAGTTGCCGAGGAAGGCGTATTGAAAAGCCTGAGCGCGTATTACTCTCTTGACGAATTCCAAAGCGAGATACAAACCAATATCGGAACCTGGTACTCCGCTGTCCAAGAGGAGATTTTTGTCGTGGATCCGCGATTCCGGATCGTGGCCTCCAGCAACACCAACGTCGTCGGCGAGTCGGCGGTGGGGAGCCTGGACGAGGCCCTGATCACCCGGGCGCTGGCCGGGGAAACGGCGGAGAGCGACGGCGTCATCGGCAATCAGGAGATCCAGGTAAAGAACATGAGTTTTCCCATCGTCAACTACGAGGGGGACATCACCGGCGTGCTCTACATGCGCAAGGACCTGACGGAGATCAACGAGACCCTGCGGCAGTCCATGCGGATTTTCATCCAGGCTATGATCGTGGCGCTGGTGGTGACGATCATCCTGGGCGTGCTGATTTCCCGGGGGATCACCCGTCCTATCAACCAGCTGACCCGCCGGACGGAAGCCATGTCCCGGGGGGATTTCAAGGAGCGGGTGAACGTTCAGTCCGATGACGAGATCGGACGGCTGGGGACCGCTTTCAACCGGATGGCGGAACAGCTGGACAAGACCATGCTGGAGATCTCCGACGAGAAAAACAAGCTGGAACTGGTGCTGAAGACCATGGCGGACGGCCTGATCGCCGTGGACTACAGCGGCCGCATCATTCAGATCAACTCCGCTGCCCTGGACATTCTGGACGTAACGGAGGAAGAAGCCCTGAACCGGGATTACAGCTCCCTGATCCGGAAACTGTGCCCGGCCCTGACCCTGGGCAGCCTGAGGGCCCAGACCCTGGAGATGGACGGGGCCAATCTGAGCGGCAATGAAATCTTCGAATACAACGGCAATGTGTACTTTGCCCGGTACGAGACCCTGGACCGGACCCGCAGCAGCGAGGTGAACCTGGTGGTGATCTTCCAGGACATCACGGAGCGGGCAAGGCTGGAAAACATGCAGAAGGACTTTGTGGCCAACGTGTCCCACGAGCTGAACACGCCCCTGACCACCATCAAGGGCTACACCGAGACCATGCTGGATACCGAAGGGGTGCTGGAACAGGAAGACCTGGTCCGGCAGTTCCTGTCGGTGATCGACAGCGAGGCGGACCGGATGAGCCGGCTGGTGAAAGACCTGCTGCAGCTGTCCCGGCTGGAATCCCAGCGGGAAACCTGGCATAAATCCGTCCAGAACGTGACACGGATCGTGGAAAGCGTGATTCGGAAAAACCGGATCAACGCCCAAAACAAAAACCAGCAGCTCAATTCCCTCTTCGACCCGAAGGCGGAGCTGCCGGCTTATGTGGATCCGGACAAGATCGAGCAGGTGCTGCTGAACATTCTCAGCAATGCCATGAAATACACCGAAGCCGGCGGGCGGATCGACGTGGACGCCCTCCGGAAAGGCGACTATATCTACGTCACTGTCCGCGATAACGGCATCGGAATCGCGGAAAAGGAAATGGCCCGGCTCTTTGAGCGGTTCTACCGGGTGGACAAGGCCCGTTCCCGCTCCATGGGCAGCGGCACCGGACTGGGGCTGTCCATCGCCAAGCAGATCGTGGAGGAACACGAGGGCACCATTTCCATCGAAAGCAAGGAAGGCAAGGGAACGGCCGTGACCATCAAACTGCCTTATTACCATTCATAGGCGGGAGGAGACCGATATGATCATCAAATTCATTCTCGTACTGCTGCTCTGCGTGCCCCTGGTATTCATTATGTACCTGGCGGTAAAGAACCTGGTCAGCAACCTGAATGCCCAGCAGCGGCGGGCGGAACAGATCCGCCAGAAAAAGGCCCGGCTGAAGAAGGACGAAATGTTCGGCCTCCGTCGTCCGGCGGAGGCCGGCCAGCGGCCGTCGGATCCCCTTCATTCCCGGGAAATGAGGTAGATTATGCGGTTTTCGGAATTGACGGGAAACCGGGACAGTGCCGCCCGGCTGAAAGAGCGGATTCGTCAGGGGACCTCGTTTCATGCGTACCTGATCGACGGTCCCGACGGCATCGGCAAGCGCCGGCTGGCCTATACGGCGGCTCAGGCGCTGATGTGCGAAAACCCCCGGGAGGGGGAGCCCTGCGGGGAGTGCCCGGCCTGCCGGAAGGTGGCGGGGGGCAACCACGCAGACCTTCATTACATCACCACCGATGGCAGCAGCATCAAAGACGAACAGATCGAAGGGATCCAGGGAATCCTCTTCGCCAAGCCCTTTGACGGGGATCACACCATTCTCATCATCGACAAGGCGGACACCATGACTCCCCGGGCCCAGAACCGGCTGCTCAAGACCCTGGAGGAACCGGCCGGGAGCGTGCGGGTATTTCTGCTGACGGAAAAGCGCAGCGACATCCTGCCCACCATCGTTTCCCGCAGCGTGGTGATCCGGCTGAAGCCGGTGGAAGCGGAGGAGATCCGGCAGTTCCTGATCCGGGAACACGGCGCATCCGAAAAGGATGCGGAAATCGCCGCGGCCTGCTCGGCGGGCTGCCCCGGGAGAGCGGTCCGGCTGCTGCAGGATGAGGATTTCAGGCAGCGGCGGGAACGGAGCATCGCCTGCGCCAGAGCGCTGGCGGAGGCAGAGTCCCTGCCGGAATTCATGCAGACCCTGGGAGAAGACCTGGGGGACAAGGAAGAAGCGCTGGCCTTTCTGGACCTGGTGCTGTCCTGGTACCGGGATCTGCTGCTGCTGGATCTGAACGCCGGCAGCGGGATCATGAACCGGGACCGGACAGAGGAACTGGCCCGGGCCGGGAAAAAAGTCAGCCGGAAACAGATCCTTCAGACGATGGAGGAACTGGAAAAAGCCAAACAGGATATCATGATGAACGCCAACAAAGGCTACGTCATTCGAAATATGTATCTGAAGATAAGAGGATAAAGCAATATGGTTAAAGTGACAAGTGTCAGATTTAAAAAAGCCGGGAAGATCTACTACTTCGATCCGGCGGGTTTCGACCCGAAAAAGGGCCAGCATGTCATCGTGGAGACAGCCAGAGGCCTGGAATACGGGGAAGTCATGGAAGACGTGAAAGCCGTGGGCAAGGACAAGGTGGTCTCTCCCCTGAAGAAAGTCCTGCGGATCGCCACCGATGAGGATACAAAGCGGTACCAGGACAACATGAAAAACAAGGACAGGGCCATGGCCATCTGTCAGGAAAAGATCAACAAGCACAAGCTGGACATGAACCTCATCGACGTGGAATACACCTTTGACAAGACGAAGATCATTTTCTATTTCGCGGCGGACGGACGGGTGGACTTCCGGGAACTGGTGAAAGACCTGGCCGGGGTCTTCAAGATGCGGATCGAGCTCAGGCAGATCGGCGTGCGGGACGAAGCCAAGATGATCGGGGGCATCGGCACCTGCGGCAAGGGCCTGTGCTGCCATACCTGGCTGTCGGACTTCGAGCCGGTATCCATCAAAATGGCCAAGATCCAGGGGCTGTCCCTGAATCCGGCGAAAATCTCCGGCATCTGCGGACGGCTGATGTGCTGCCTGAAATACGAGAACGACGTTTATGTCCAGATGAAGAAGCACATGCCGGAAGTGGGAGACCGGGTCCGGGTCGGCGGACAGTATGCCCAGGTGGTGGAGACCAACATCCTGAAGCAGACCGTGAAAGTCAAGTACATCGGCAAGGACGACGATGACCGGAGCAACGACGAATATTTCACCGTCACCAAGAAGGAAATCGAGAAGATCGAACGGCGGCGTGACAACCGCAAAAAAGAAGAGGAAATCACCGAAGACATCAAGGAGTTGCTGGATTGATGGAACGGATCGACGATACCGGATTTTCCGGGTACAAGGTGGTCCAGAACCCGGAGTGGTTCTGCTACGGCGTGGACGCGGTGCTGATCGCGGATTTCGCGAAGATGAAAAAAGGCGCGAAAGCGGCGGACCTGGGGACCGGCACCGGGATCATTCCCCTGATCCTGAAGCACAAATACGACCCGGCGCTGGTTTATGCCGTGGAAGTGCAGCCCGAGGTGGCGGCGCTGGCGGAAAAAACCGTGAAGGTCAACGGCCTTCAGGAATGCATCCGGGTGATCGGGGCCAACGTAAAGGACGCAGCCGGGATCATCGGCGAAGGAAGCCTGGATGCGGTGGTGACCAACCCGCCCTACGTGGCCAAAGGCGGTGGAATTCCCGGGGAGGACCCGGTAAAGAATACCGCCCGGCAGGAGACGGAGGGGACCCTGGAGGACTTCGTCCGCTGCGCGGCGGCGCTTTTAAAAGAGCGGGGGGACTTTTACATGATCCACCGGCCCGCAAGGCTGGCGGATGTGGTCGAGGCCTGCCGGAAACACCGGCTGGAACCCAAGGAGCTTCAGTTTATCCAGCCCCGGGAAGGCAAGGCCCCCAACATCTTCATGATCCACTGTGTGAAGTACGGCGGACCGGAACTGAGATTCCTGGATCCTGTCTGCGTATATGACGGGAAAGGAAACTACAGCCCGGAGATTCTGAGAATATATGAGAGATAAAAAACACCCGCTCCGGAAAGGAGCGGGTGTTCGGTTGTAAGGATCAGAGTTACAGTTTTTTAAGCTCTGCCACGCAGTCTGCGCAGATGTTCTTGTTCTTGATGCGTTTCATGTCATTGGTACCGCCGCAGAAGATGCATGCCGGGGTGTACTTTTTCAGAATGATGCATTCATCGTCCACGAAGATTTCCAGCGGATCCTTGATCTCAATATCCAGTGTCCGTCTCAATTCAATCGGCAGTACGATTCTCCCCAGTTCATCGACCTTTCTAACAATACCGGTTGCTTTCATTGCAAGCCCCTCCTTTATTCTTCGATTATATCGTCCTCTACAGTGGTTTCCGAGCTTTCTCTCTCCGGAATATCTTTTGCGTCTTCTTTCAGTTTAAGGTTTTCTTTGCGGTCGGAAATCAGCGACATTATAATCTGGATAGCGGAGACCACCGAAGTAGCCTGCCCTACCAGTCCGACCGGACCCTTTACAGAAGATACCAGAGAGGAAGTCACATCCATTACATCATCAACAATGGCTTCCGCTGAAGTTGTGCTTTTCGCTGCTGAATCGGTGATCGTTTCCACATTTTTCATCACATTGACCAACGTTTTGATGGATGGAATCAGATGTCTGACCAGATTGATGCAGTAAAGCAGCAAAATGAACAATGCGATCGAAATCAGAAGCATACAGGTTTGACCCAGCGTTAATGTGATATCCAAGGAACCCCCTCCTTTGCTCATTATTCACTGTAACATATATTATCTCTTAAATCAGAGGAAAATACAACCATTTTTTTTAATATTTAATACTATTTTATGTTTAATTACCGGAAAAAGGAGTGAATAGCGGGGCATTTCCTTTTTTCTATTGATTTTTTCCATAGAGTGTGGTATTTTTTGTTATTAGAGATTTGAAAATATGCAGGAGGATGCAACGTGGCAAAATATGTTGTCAGACAATCCGGAGCCCTGGAAGGCGACCTCGTAGCCAGCGGTTCCAAGAATGCAGTGCTGCCTCTGATGGCGGCGTCGCTGCTGACCAACGAAAAATGCCGGATCAACGACACCCCTGCCCTGCGGGATGTGGAAGTGCTGTGCCACATTCTGGAGGACATCGGCGGACAGATCCGCTTCAATAAAGAAGAGAAATACCTGGACATTGAAACACCGGAAATCCGGGCGGCCGGCGCTGCCCCGCACCTGGCGGGCAGAATGCGGGCCTCCGTTCTGATTCTGGGGCCGCTGCTGGCCCGGATCGGGAAGGCAACCGTGGCCCTGCCGGGAGGCTGCGCCATCGGTGCCCGCCCCATCGACCTTCACCTGAAAGGGCTGGAGGCCATGGGTGCAAGCGTACAGACCTTTACCAAAGACGGTTTTGACTTTGTGGAAGCCACCGCAGACCATCTGAAGGGCTGCGAGATCTACCTGGACTTTCCCAGCGTGGGCGCTACCCAGAACCTGATCATGGCGGCGGCACTGGCGGAGGGGACGACCCTGATCCAGAATGCTGCGGAAGAACCGGAAATCGTGGACCTGGCCAACTTCCTGAACAAGATGGGAGCGAAGGTCAAGGGAGCGGGAACGGACAATATCCGGATCGAAGGCGTGAAAGCCCTTCACGGAACCGAACATACCGTCATTCCGGACCGGATCGAAACCGGCACCTTCATGGTGGCGGCGGCGATCTCCGGCGGGAACCTGACGATCCACAATACGGTAGCCAGCCATTTAACGCCCATTTCGGCGAAGCTGCGGGAAACCGGCGTGGACGTCTTTGAAGGCGAAGATTTTATACGGGTGGATGCCCGGGGCAAAGCCCTGCGGGCTGTCAATATCAAGACCCTGCCCTACCCGGGATTCCCCACGGACATGCAGGCCCAGTTCATGGCGCTTTTGTCTGTGGCGAAGGGAAAGGGCACCATCAACGAGACCGTATTTGAAAACCGGTTCATGCACATTGACGAACTGCGGAAGATGGGTGCGGACATCACCTATGCGGACCGGAAAGCGTCCATCATCGGCACCAAGCACCTTCACGGCGCCCGCGTGCGGGCCACCGACCTGAGAGCAGGCGCAGCGCTGGTGCTGGCGGGACTGGTAGCGGAAGGAACCACGGAGGTTTCCCAGGTTTACTACATCGAACGGGGCTATGAAGAATTCGTGGAGAAGATGAAGAGCGTCGGAGCCGACATCGAATACGTCGATGAATGAGCCATAGGTCTCCATAGAGGCCCGGAGGGTTTATGAAAAAGTATTTAGCGTATATACTGGCAGTTGCGGTGATCCTGCTGAACGGGATCCCATATATCGCATTGTCGGATGGCGCAGGAGCGGACGAGGAGCGGGTCCCCAAGTCCAAAGTGGAAAAAATGGAAGAAGAGATCAGCGAGAGCGGCGTGACCATTACGGTCAAACGAGTAGCCACCGGCGAATACCTGACGCTCCCTCTGGAGGAATATGTCGCCTGCGTTGTGGCCAGCGAAATGTACGGCCAGTTTGAAATGGAGGCGCTGAAAGCCCAGGCGGTAGCGGCCCGGACCTACGGGCTGGCCCGGGTGGGCGACCTGTGCGATACCGTTCACTGCCAGGCCTTTGCCACCGAAGAGGAGCTTCGGGAAAAGCAGGGGGACGAGTGGATGGACAAGTACTGGGGCAAGTTCCTGGAAGCCGCCGTGGAAACGCAGGGCGAGGTCGTCTATTACGATGACGAACTGGCCAGCTATCTGATGTTCCATTCCTCTTCCGGCGGACGGACGGAGAACTCGGAGGAAGTCTTCCCCTACATGGTTCCCTATCTGCGAAGCGTGAAGAGTCCCTATGAGGACGATGCCTCCCACAAGCAGGAAACCCAGACCGTTTCCATCGATTCCTTTGTGCGGGCAGTCAACGGATTGAACCGCAAGCCCATCAAGGAAACCGACGTGCAGAAGATGGAAATCACGGCTCGGACCACCGGCGGCCGCGTCAAGACCATCCAGATCGGCAACAACGAATTCACCGGCGGCGAGATTCGGGATCTTTTCGGACTGGCGTCAGCGAACTTCACCTATAATATTGAGGATTACCATGTGATCTTCACCACCACCGGCTTCGGCCACGGCGTGGGCATGAGCCAGTACGGGGCCAACGGCATGGCGAAGAAGGGATACAATTACAAGCAGATCCTCAAGCATTACTACACCGGCATCGACATGGGCCAGGTGACCGACGAAATCATCGAAAAGAGCAACAACACCACCGGCCCGGCGGAAAATGAAGACAAGGCTTCGGATAAAACCGATCAGAAGACTGAAGTGACCACGACGGAAAAGACTACCGACCAGAAGACCGACACAAACACTTCCGAGAAAAAAACCGACCAGAAAACCGAAGTGAATACTTCGGAGAAAAAGGCCGAAGACAAAACGGACAAATCTCAGAAGACCGATACCACAAAAACGAAAAAAACCGATTAAAAAAGGAGCCTTTCTGAACTGACCCGAAAATGTGTCTAACATTTTGGGGTCAGTTCAAAAGGCTCCTTTTTATCTTTGATCTTCAATCTCCAATCTCATTACAGCAGATCCAGCACTTTGTAAATGTCGCCGGCGCCCATGGTCATGGCCATGTCGTGTTCGCCGACATTTTTCTTCACGAAGTCTGCGATCTCTTCGAAGGTATCGAAGTAGTAGACTTCTTTTCCCGGATACTTTTTCTTGATATTCCGGTACAGATCATCGGAGTGGACGCCGTAGATGTCCTTCTCCCTGGCCGGATATACTTTCGCCAGCAGCACCACGTCCGCATCCTGGAAGGCGTCGGTGAATTCCCGCATCAGGTCCCGCAGCCGGGTGTAGGTATGGGGCTGGAAAATGCACCAGATCTTTTCCGCCGGGATTTTCTTTGCGGCGCTCAGGGTAGCCCGGATCTCGTCCGGGTGATGAGCGTAATCATCCACCAGCAGGGTGCCCGAGGGCATCTTCCGGATGAATTCAAAGCGGCGTTTCGTGCCGGTAAAGCCCGCCAGCGTTTCCAGGGCCTTATCTGCGGGTGCTCCCAGGGAGTGGGTGCAGGCCAGGGCAGCCATGGCGTTGGCCACATTGTGTTCTCCCGGGATCTTCATCTGGGCGGAGCCCAGGTATTCGCCCCGGCAGTAGGCGTCGAAGGAAGGCAGGCCCAGTTCGTTGAACTTGATGTTGTCCGCATAGTAGTCGAAACCGACCCCCAGCCCGAAGGTGATGATGTTCCGGTCCAGTCCTTTCAGGACGTCCCGGACGTACTGGTTCTGCCAGCCGGCAATAATTTTGCCGTTGGTGGGAACCAGGCTGGCGAACTGTTCAAAGGACGACTTGATCTGAGAGATCCCCCCGGTGAAATAGTCCAGGTGCTCCTCGGCGATATTCAAAATCACCGCTACGCTGGGACGCATGTCCAGGAAGCTGTCCTTGTATTCGCAGGATTCCGTGACCAGATAGTCGCTCCGGCCGATCTTGACGTTGCCGTGGATTTCCGGCAGGTTTCCGCCCACCAGCAGCGTCGGGTCAAAGCCGGCATTCTCCAGGATCAGGGAGATCATGGAAGTGGTGGTGGTTTTGCCGTGGGCGCCGGAAATGGCGATACTGTACCGTTTCCGCCGCATCATTTCACCCAGCAGCTCCGCCCGGGTAAAGAGGGGGATCCCCTTCACCACGGCCCGGCTGTATTCCGGGTTATCCTTTGGGATGGCAACGGTGTAGATGACGATGTCTGCGCCGTCCACGTTTTCGGCTTCGTGGCCTTCGAAGATCTCCGCCCCCAGGGAAGCCAGGTGGTCGGTGATCTCGGAGCGTTTCATGTCGGAACCGGTGACCTTGTAGCCGTCGCTGAGCAGGATCTCCGCCAGGGCGCTCATTCCGATGCCGCCGATGCCGATGAAATGGTAATGTCTATATTTTTCCAGATCGATCATGATTCATTTCTCCTCCAAAAATATCCCAATTATTATACCACAGATTCTCAAAAAAAGCATTCTTTAATTGACAGAATGGCGAAAATCGAATAAAATATTAAGGATTCAAAAAATAATTCGTGTTTATAACGGAAACAACATATATAAGGGAGAGAAAAACATGAAAAGAATCGAACGCACGGGAATGATTATTCGGGTCCTGACGGAAAATCCGAACAAACTGTTTTCGCTGAACTACTTTACAAACCTCTTTGACGCGGCAAAATCAACGGTCAGCGAGGATATTGCCATCTGCCGGAAAATCATATCGGACATGGGGGACGGAGAGATCGTCACCGTGGCGGGTGCTGCCGGCGGAGTGAAATACGTACCCCTGCTTTCCGACCGGAC
This sequence comes from Bacillota bacterium, assembly GCA_017515705.1. Lineage (GTDB taxonomy): Bacteria > Bacillota > Clostridia > Peptostreptococcales > Anaerovoracaceae > RUG14258. The sequence continues at coordinate 615 of JAFWFI010000069.1, read as the reverse complement.
GGTCCGGGAATTCCAGCAGGAATTATCCGAACGTTTGAATGAGCCGGGCCGGATCCTCACCGGAGGCTTCCTGTTTACCTCCGACATCATGTTCGACCCGCGGATCACCAAGTTCGCCGGGAAGATTTTTGCCACCCGGTTCCTGGACCTGAATGCGGATTACGTGGTGACCATCGAGACCAAAGGCATCGCCCTGGCGGTCATGGCGGCGGAGGCGCTGAACCTGCCGTTGGTGGTGATGCGCCGGGAAGGGAAGATTTCGGAAGGCTCCACCCTGTCCATCAATTACATCTCCGGATCCACCGACCGGATCCAGAAAATGTCCGTTTCGAAGAAGTCGATGCACCCGGGCACCAAGGCCATCATTATCGACGACTTCATGAAAGGCGGCGGCAGCGCCAGCGGCATGGCGGAGATGCTGGCGGAGCTGGATGTGAGCACCGTGGGCATCGGCGTGCTCATCGCCACGAGGGAGCCGGCAAAGAAGAGAGTGAGCAATTATTACCCGATCCTGTACCTGGATAACGACCCACAGGATGGTCGGATAATTATATCTCCCAACGGAGATAATCACAAAGGCCTGTAGAATATACACAAAGGACAATAAAGCAATTC
>JAFWFI010000008.1 GCA_017515705.1 Bacillota bacterium | reverse complement strand
GGTCGGATCTATTACTTCAACCATACCACGAATCGTCCCTGCAGTGCGGAATTGTAGGGAATCACATATCTGAATTGGGGATTATCGAGCCCCCGGTCTGCTGCAGGACCGGGGGCTTTTGGTTGACAGGAAGAATAAAAACGGGGAAACGGTCGTGCATTCCGTCTGCGGCACCAAGCTGAACTGCATCGGATACAGTTTCATATCCCCGGAAGAAGGCATTACGGAAACCAATATCTGGACCTGGCCGAATAAGATTTCGGCGCCGGAGCTTCTGGGAATCGAAAACGAAATCGGCGTCCGGGTCGCCGAGGTTCAGAAAAATCTGGAGAAGCAGCTGGCGGATCCCTACGGCCAGGGACGGATCACGGTCATCGACCGGTGAAAGGCGGAAAAGAGATGGTCATGATTACACAAAAATGGTATACTGTATTTTAGTATGTACGATAAAACCAAAGCGATCGGAGGATCCATGAAACGAGAACTATATACCCAGATGCGCACCGTATACGAAACCACGGTGCTGAACCCCCACACCTTCCGTGTGACGGTCAAGACCAAGGACATGGTGGACCAAGCGGTCCTGGAGGAAGCGGTAGCGAAGACCATGAAGCGCTACCCGTACTTCGCCATGCAGATCGAGAAGGATGAAAACGAAGTATATTTTGCGGACAATTCCCGGCCGATGATCGTCCTTCACCGGGACGACCCGCCGGTTTTGGGCAGCGATGAAGTGAACGGGCACCTGCTGAACATCTCCTGGTGGAAGAACAAGATCCACATCGATGTCTATCACGCCCTGACGGACGGCGGCGGGATCTACCCGCTGATCAAGACATTGCTGTACTATTACTGCTCGGCGTACTATGAAATGCCCCTTTCCACGGAAGGGATCCGGCTGTCGGATGATCCGGTGGATCCGCTGGAGTGGGTGGACCCGGCCATCGCCGAACTGGAAGAAGAGCCCTTCGGCGTGGTGAAAAAGTGGGAGAAGCCCGGGTTCCAGCTGGCGGACGGCGGAAAGGCGAGCATCTCGCAGCATTGCATCGTTTACAACATCCGGATCCATGAAAAGGAATTCATGCGGTTCAATATGAGTAATGACGGGAGCCCTGGCACCATCATCGCCCTGTTCCTGTCGAGAGCCATCGACAAGCTTCACCCGGACAAGAAGGACCCGGTGGTCATCGCCATGTGCGTGAACCAGCGGAAGGCCCTGAAGGCGCCCCTGGCCCACCAGAGCCTGGTGGGGGATGTGCGGCTGGTCTACAGCGATAAAATGAAAAAACTGTCCTTTATGGACCAGGCCACCAGCTACCGGGGAATGGTTGCCCTGCAGTCCGACCCGGATATCGTCCGGGAGGAGATCAAGGAATACCAGCAGATCGTCCGGGACCTGAAAGCCCTGCCCACATTGGCGGAAAAACACCGGTATGCGGTGGACCGGATGGACCGGATGACCTCGTATTTCACCGCCACCATCAGCTACGTGGGCAAGACGGACATGGGGGAAGCGGAACAGTTCATCCAGGAATTCCACGTACTGCCATCCACGGCCCTGCCGTCTTCTGCGACGCCGCTGACCCTGGAACTCAGCGCCATGAACGGCAGTTTTTACGTGAATTTC
>JAFWFI010000068.1 GCA_017515705.1 Bacillota bacterium | reverse complement strand
TTCGGGGAAATCAAGGCGGCGTATGTGATCGAAGAGTGACCGGAAGGGTTGAGGTTTGAAGAAGATGAAGACCATCAGAGTCGCTGCGGCGATCATTAAGAAAGACAATGCGATCTTCGCCACCCAGCGGGGCTACGGGGAGTTCAAGGATTACTGGGAGTTCCCGGGCGGAAAGATCGAGCCGGGGGAGAGCCCGGAGGAGGCCCTGCACCGGGAAATCATGGAAGAGCTGAAGGTGACGGTGGGGATCGACGCTCACCTGACGAGGGTGGAGTACGATTACCCGGACTTCCACCTGTCTATGGATTGCTTCCTCTGCCATCTGGAGTCGGGGGAACTGACTCTGACGGAGCATGAGGCCGCGCGGTGGCTTAAGACGGATGAACTGGAGGAAGTGGGCTGGTTGCCGGCGGATGAGGCGGTCGTGGAGATGATTCGAAAAGAAGTGCTGTGAAGCCGGGAGGTTAAGAAATGGCGAATATCATCGCGGTGATCTGGGATTGTGATAAAACGCTGGTGGACGGGTATATGCAGGACCCGATCTTCGAGGAATACGGGGTGGACCCGAGGACGTTCTGGAATGAAGTGAACGCTCTGCCGGCGAAGTATGCGGCGGAAGGGGTGAAGGTCAATGAGGACACAATCTACCTGAATCATTTTATCCGCTATGCGAAAGAGGGAATCTTTGCGGGACTGAACAACGCAAAGCTGCGGGAGTTTGGGAAGAAACTCAAGCTGTACAAGGGGATCCCGGATATCTTCGAGAAGACCAAGCACCTTTTCGACGACGTGAAAAGCTGCCGGGAATACGGGATCGAGGTGGAGCACTACATCGTCAGCACCGGATTTGCGGAGGAGATCCGCGGGTCCGTTCTGATGCCTTACGTGGAGGAAATCTGGGGCTGCGAGCTCATCGAAACGGAGACACCGGAGGGCGGACGGGTCATCGGGGAGATCGGCTACACCATCGACAATTCCACGAAGACCCGGGCGATCTTCGAGATCAACAAAGGGGTCAACAAACTGGAGAACATGAGCGTGAATACAACCGTTCCGGAGGAACTGCGGCGGGTGCCCATCGAGAACATGATCTACATTGCCGACGGACCCAGCGACATTTCCGCCTTTTCCGTGGTGAAGCGGGGCGGCGGAGCCACCTTTGCGATCTACCCGCGGGGCGACATGCGGGCGCTGAAGCAGGTGGAGCAGATGCGGCAGGACGGTCGGGTGGAAATGTTTGCGGAAGCGGACTATTCGGAAGGAACCACGGCGGAAATGTGGATCATCAACAAGATCAACCAGATCGCTGAGCGGATCAAGCGAAACGAGAGGGAAAAGATCCTGGGGAACATCAGTGACGCACCGGGGTATTTGTATTGAGAGAACGAGAGGATAAAGCAATGAAGGAAACGATCCTGCTGGCGCCGGGAGTGAACGGAACGGAGCTCCTTCGGACGTTGGCGAAGAACGGAAAGAATACATTGGGCATGCGGGTCCTGAACGGGGTCCAGCTGGCTCAGGAAGGGCTGATCCGGGCCGGAATCCCGGTGACGGAAGAGTTCCTGACCCGGCGGGAGGAGACTTCCCTCTACGATTCCTTTTTCCGGGAGATCCCGTACTTTGCATCGGCTTCTTTTGCGGATGCGCAGCAGTTGGCCGGGGCGATTTACCGGGTCCGTTCGCTGAGTTTAGAAGAAGAGGCAGCTTTTGAGCGGCTGGTTTCGGAAGGGGAATTCCGGGAGAAAAACGAGGCGCTCCGGGAGGCTTATCAGCGATATATCAGCCGGCTGGCGCAGGAAAACCGGATCGACAGCATCGGGCTCATGCAGAAAGCGCTGCGGGAAGCGGAGACGATGGAAGCGGAATGTTTGTGTCTGAGGGAGTTTCCACTTTCGCCGCTGGAGCGAGCGGTGTTTGGTAAACTTTCCGGTGGTGAAGGAACGGAGACGGACCTGATGACGCTTCTGGGAAGGGAAGCGGCGCCGCTGAAGATTGAAAACTGCACCAGGGCTTACGGGGCTGTCAATGAAGTGGAGCATATCCTGTCGGAGATCCTGTCGCAGGGGCTTCCGCTGGATCAATGTACGGTGGCGGTCACGGACCCGGCATTCTATTCGGAACTGTTTTATGATTATTCGGTCCAGCACGGGTTGCCGATGTCCTTTGGGACCGGGCTGCCGATCGTACTGACAAATCCGGGGAAGCTGGTGAAACTGTTTCTGGACTGGGAAAAGACCGGTTACAACGGGATCGATGCCACGACTGCTCTTTGGACATCGGATTGTTTCCGTCGGGAAGACCTGACGGAGAAACTACCGGTGAAAGAAGAGGATCCCAAAGGGAAAAGGACCCGGAAACTGAAGGAACTGGCGAAAATCGCCGGTTCTTTACGGCTTGGGTTAAATGATGAAATCAATCGGGAACGGATACGCCGGTTCGAAGCGTCCCTGGATTCGGTGCGGGATGAACGGAAGATCGAACTCCTCCCGGCGCTGAAGGTCTGGGCGGAGGCCCTGTCTGAGGGACTGTCCGGCCTGATCCGGCGGTTTTCCGTTTTAAGAACGGGACCGGAAGGCAGACTGGACCGGGCGGCGCTCAACGTGATCACGGAGACCCTGGACGCCTGCGCCCGTTTTACGGAAAACGGTGATCCGATGGAGGCGGTATCCCTGGTCCTGGACCGGACCGTCGCGTCGGAAAACAACCGGGAGGGGGAACTCTCCGTCACCGGCATGGTAGGCGCATTTGCCACCCTTCGGCCGAACCTGTTCATCGCCGGGTTGTCTGCGGCGGTCTTCCCTGGAAAAGCGAAGGAAAACTACCTGCTGCTGGACAGTGACCTGGAACTCCTGGAGGAAGGAGGGCGTTGGACGTCGAATCAGGTTCTTCTGAATAAAAAGCAGGAGCTGGAGAGTTTGGCGGACCTGGCCTGCGGGCTGGGGTGCAGGGTGCATTTGTCCTACCCCTATTACGACCTGACGGAACTCAAAGAACTGAATCCATCCTCATCGGTCTACGAACTGTATCAGCGGGCGGAAGGAAAAGGGATAAGCCTCGAGGATATGAAGAAGAAGATCCGCCATGCCGGCTATTTTGACAGTCCGCTTTCCCGCAACCGTTCGATTGGGAAAGCCTATGTGGAAGGAAAGGAATTCATCGTCGAGCCGGTATTTGCGGAGGAACAGTTTCAAACGCTGGATCCGATGGAGGAGAAAGGGTACTCGCCTACCGGCGATATCGAAGCCTTTTTCGAGTGTCCCCGCCGATTTTACCTGAAGCGGGTTCTGCACGTCGAGGAACCGGAAGAGGACGATCCCTTTGAGGCGATCGAAGCGCTGGATTTCGGAAATCTGGCCCACTCCATGATGGAGGAACTGGGACGGAATGACTGGTCCCGGGAACAGTTCCGGAAACGGTCGGCAGAACGGTTCGACGCTTTTCTGGCCGGTCGGCCGGCGCTGAATCCCCAGAAGGCGGAGCAGTCCCGGGGGATGTTCCTTCGGGTGATGGACAATGCCTATAATATGGAAATGGAATCGGCCCACCCGGCCAAACCGCTGCTGTCGGAGGAAACATTGGAAGCAGTGCATCCCGCCGGCGTGCGGCTGAAGGGGCGGATCGACTGGCTCTCCGAAAACGAGGACGACACCGCGACGGTGGTGGATTTCAAGACCGGGAGAACGGTCTATCAGGAAGAAAACGATGTGATGAGCTGTCTGCAGACGATGCTCTATTCCTATATGGTGGAAGCCTCCGGGATCGCTGATGTCAGCGGCGCGGAATACCGGTACCTGCGTTTACGCCGGAGGGTGAAATGTGAATACAATGATGAAGCGAAGAAACAACTGGAAGAATTGCTGACGGTCTTTCGGCAGTCGCTGGAGAAAGGGGACTTTCCTTACCCGGCGGAAGAGGACCGGGAGGAGGCCTGCAGATACTGCAAACTGAAATTCGTTTGCGGCGTGGATGACGAAAGAAAGGAGGCGGCGGGAAATGAGTGATCCGAAAGAATTATTCCGAATGGATGAAGAAGCCCGGGAAAAGATTCGCAAGCGGATCGACCGAAACTATTTCGTGGAAGCCGGCGCCGGCTCCGGAAAGACCTCCTGTCTGGTGGATCGAATGACGGCGATGGTGGAAAGCGGCATCGATGTGAGCCGAATCTGCGCCATTACCTTTACGAAAGCCGCCGCCAATGAATTTTACGCCCGGTTCCAGAAAAAGCTCAGCGAGCGGAGCCGGGAGTCGGATAAAGGAACGACGCCGGAAAGCCGGGCAAGGTGCCGGGAGGCGCTGAAAGACCTGGACCTGTGCTTTATGGGCACCATCGATTCCTTCTGTTTTACGATCCTGCAGGAGCACCCGGCGGAAGCGGGGGTGCCTTTCAACGCCGGCGTTCGGGCGGAAGATGAGATGGTGGATGTCTGGAAGCGGGAATATGCGCGGATCCTGGGCGGAGAGTATTTAGACGAGGAATTGGAAGCACTGGCTCAGGACTTTGTCCGGATACAGGAAAAGCCCGAAAGCGTTTTTCTGAATTGTTTAAAAAAGCTTTGGGGCGTCCGAAACGGGGAAATCGTCTTTGAAGGGCTGGAAGGAACAAAGCCGTACGAACTGATAAAACCTCTGCAGGACGAGATCGTTCCTCTTTTGGAGTGGGTCCTGGAAAACGAAGACTGGCAATCCGGGATCACTGCGAAGGACCCGGTGAAGGCCTTTGAAGAATTGAAAAAGAACATACAGATGCTGAAGGCTCCCTGGGTGGAGAATTTCGGTCAGGCAATGAAGATCTTGGATGGATTGAAACTGCTCCGGATTTCGCTGGAAGCGGATGTTGAAACGGGGCATCGTTATGCGGAAAAGTACTTTCAGGTTCACCTTACCAGAAACAGACCGGCATGGTATGAACTGGTGCCTGGTAAAAACCCTGACCCGGAAAGCTACCCTTACGTGAAAGCACTAAACAGGCTTCAGGACCTGCAGTATCAGACCGCGATGGAGTTCGTGACAAAGGCTATGGCGAAGATGGAAAAAGAACTGAAGCGGCAGGGAACGCTGTCCTTCTTCGATTGCCTGTATACGCTCCGGGACATGCTGCGGGAAGACGTGAAACGGGACGGCCGGCTGATCCGGCACATTGCGGAGCGCCATTCGTATTTCCTAATCGATGAATTCCAGGATACCAATCCGATGCAGGCGGAGGTGTTCTTCCTGCTGTCGGCGGTGGAACCGGATGAAAACTGGCGGGAATGCGTGCCTCGGCTCGGTTCGCTGTTCATCGTGGGAGATCCGAAACAGTCGATCTATCGTTTCAACCAGGCGGATATCCCGGCGTACCGGAAGGTGAAAGAACTCTTTCGGGATGATGTGGGCGAGGTTCTGTACCTGACACGGAATTTCCGATCTACCACTACGATGAAGGAATGGTTCAACGAGCGCTTTTCCGAAATCCTCAGTGTGGATTCGGAGGACCGTTGCCTGTTTCACGAGATTCCAATGGGAGAGGATGAGAAGCCCGAAGACTTTTCCGGGGTTTTCCGGTATACAAGCCGGGTGGGCAAAGATACTCCCCGTGAAGAGAAGGATCCTTGGCAGGTGGCGGATCAGATCAGCAGACTGGTGAAAAACCCGGAGATAATAATCCGTGACAAGGAAAGCGGGAAGCCCCGGGAACTGTCTTTCGGGGATGTGATGGTCATTACGCCGACCAAGACGTCCCTGGAAGAGATCAGCAAAGAACTGTCGGAGCGCAGGATCCCCTTCCGTGTCGAGGGAAAAGTCGTCTTTAAGGAGAGCCCGTCCTTTGTGGCGGCCTGCGACCTGTTCCGGTATTACGGGGCGCCTTTTGAAAGCTATTATACCCTTCGGGGAAAACGGATCCTGAGGGACGGGGAAGCGGTGCCGGCTCTGCAGAAGAGCGCCAGATGGATGAGCCATACCGTTCTGTTCCGGACGATTCTGGAGGAGCACCGGGTTTTCGAACGTTTCGGCTTCGGGAATATGGAAGTCACTTATTACGGTCTAGAACTCCTTCGGGAGGCGGAGCAGGCGGGAGACCTGCCCACCCGGAAAGAAGCGATCCGGTTCCTGGATGGTCTATTGGAAAATCCCGATATCGAACGGTCCATCTCGCTGGAATATAACAGCGACCGGGTCCACGTGGCGAACCTGCACAAAATCAAAGGTCTGGAGTCGGAGGCTGTGATTCTGGCGAAACCATACAGGCAAAACAAAGCCCCAGAGTTTCGGACGGAGTATCTGGCGGGCGAACCGAGAACCTATTTGTTTAAGATCGAAACCGGAAACGGAAATAACTGGGATAAAAGAACGATAAAGACCAGCGGGTTTAAAGAGGAATGTGAAGCGGAAACGGAATCTCTGGCAGCAGAGGGCGATCGGCTGCTGTACGTGGCGGCGACCCGGGCCCGGTCGATTCTTGTAATCAGCGAGGGGCTCACCGAGGGGGGAAACGTGTCAAATGCGAATCCCTGGAATCCGTTGCTGAAGGGCGTTCACCACACGCTGCCGGATCGGGCGGAGCCCCTGAATACGGAGGCGGAGATTGTGACGGCCGGCGACCTTGCCGGGGAGGAAGACCGGATCGAAATCGACGGTAGCTCCTGCAAAGAGGCAAGCTACCACCTTCTTCGGCCCAGCAAACTGGAACTGAAGAGCCGTATCTCATCGGAGGACGATTTTGAGGATCGGGAGGACGAGGAGATCCGTACCCGGGATCTGATGCGGAATGCGGCCCGGACGGGGACGCTGGTCCACCGGCTGATGGAAGTTTTGGTGAAGTCCAGAGACACAATTCTTCCGGAAGCAGCGGTGGAGGGAGTCCTTTCGGAATTCGGCGTGGAAGAAGCGGAGTACCGGAGTCTTCTGGAGAAAGTCTGCCAGCAGATCCGGTCCGGCGGCTATCCCCAGGAAAACGGCGGTCCGGCGGACATCCTTCGGGAATTGCTGTCCGCGGAAGAAGTGTACTGTGAAATGCCCTTCTGCTTTTCGGAAGAAGGCGCCGAAGACAGGCCGGAGACTCTCTGGCACGGCGTCATGGACGTGGTGTACCGGAAAGCCGGGAAGTGGCATATAGTGGACTACAAGACGAATGCCGAAGAGGAGGGTCTGGACGAGAAATATGAAGGTCAGCTGCAGGCTTACGAAAAAGCCTTCCGGATCCTGAACCAAGACGAAGGGACGGCCGAAGCTGTCGCCCGGGTGTATCACATCGATGTATAAAAGAAACGGAGCGGAGCCCGGGGTGACGGGCATCCGCTCCGTTGTTTTTTTTCTCGGGAGGAATTTTCAGTCCGGCTTTTGAAAAAATGAATACGAGAAAAGAGAAATAGCAGGATCTTCAGGACCCTGCTATTTCTGAATGGGAGGTTTAGTTGATTTCCGGAAACTCCATGAGGACGATTTCTCTGTTGCTCTTTATTGACTCCGGATATTTGATCTTTTTCCTGGCGTATTTGATGGTTTCTTCTGTACCGCCCGGGGCGCCGGTGAAGACTCCGATCAGACGGGTAGAATTGTCGACCATCCAGCGGTTTCTTCTGAAGAAGGCGCTGCGCCCGGGTGTGCTGCTGATATAATGGACCTCGTCAGCTTCGGATAGTATCCGCTTATAACGTTCCTGCCATACCTGATCCCATCGGCTTTCCATCCCTTCAAATGGACTGGATGCGATGAGCCGGACCGGGGCGCCTTCCTCCTTCAGTTTCAGGACCGCTTCCGCAGCCCAGATATCCACGCCCCGCTGCATGCCGGAAATGAAATTGGTATAGCCGTCCTTGACGGCCTGCCGGATCTGTTCTTCCAGCCACCGGATGACTTCCTCTTCCGGAATTCCCAGCCGTTCCGGGCGGTGACCGGTAAAGCAGCATGCGTGTTTCACGGAACTGCTGTTATCCAGGAGTTCTCTCCGGGCTCGCCTGTGCCCGTAATATGCGCTGCAGCCGCCGCCGATGCCGGTCTTCTCTGTGACAGACAGAAGTTCGGAATGCAGGGAACCTTTTTCAAAACCGTTCCGTACGATCTGCATCAGATTCTCGATGTTGAATTCCGTAAAGGTATCCTGCTTCACGTATTCACCCGGCTCATCTTCCATATAAACGGAGCCTTCCCGGTACCGGGCAGACCAGAGGATAAAGGCCTGCCTGTCAAAGATGTCCGCCATGGAAAGGATGGTGCTCCGGAAGTTTTCATAGAGGATGGCGTCCGGGCTTACGATTAGAAACGTTTCTTCGAAACTCCCGTCTTCAAACCGGCGTTCGATTAGGGAATAGCCATATAAGAGTTTGGACAGGAGTCTTTCCATCTTTTTCGTCCTCTCCGGATCCGGCTCTTCGCCGCAGAAGGCTGTCACGATCGCCAGATCGTATTTCTCGCTGTATTCCTCCATACGGGTCTTTGTTTCGGTATAGATTTCATGGGTGTTTTTTTCTTCTTTTGCCATGGTAATACGTCCTCTCTTTCCAAGAATTGATTATTAGATTTTGCTTTATCTGTATAATATCCGGAGAGATGGGATAAAATTGGCTCATCCATGCCGGTATACTGCATTTAAATCAATGATCGAGGAGGGGAATAATATGAAATGTACGCCGGCACAGGCAGGAAAAGTGTTAAGAAAACTGGAAGAACAACTCAAGGATCTTCAAAAAAAGGAGAGGAAATCGTATGAATTCTGTGTAAGCCCGGAAGAGGACATGGAAGCCTTGCGCCCGGAATATGACTTCGGGCAGTGTCAGGAAGAAATGGATTCTTTACGGGAGAAGATCCGGATCGTGAAACATGCAGTCAATGTATTCAATACGACACATGAACTGCCGGGATTTGACGGAGTGACCGTTGATCAGGCGCTGATCATGCTCCCACAGCTAAAGGAGGATAAAGACCGTCTTCAGAACATGGCAGCACAATTACCGAGAAACAGGATCACGTATCGGAGCAGTACCCTTATAGAGTACAAGATTGCCAATTATGATATCGAGAAAGCCAATGAATGTTATCAGGAAGTGACAGACAGGATCAGTTCCCTTCAACTGGCTTTGGACACGGTCAATTTGACCGAAATAATGGATCTCGATTTCGAGTTTTGATCATTTTCCGGATATCACACTGCCTTTCAGTGTCCGTGGGGTTCGGGTCGAGAAAAATAAACCCTTTACCGTTTAAGGTCACGGTCTGAAGGTTATTCCGACAGTTATGGGTTATATGTGCAGGTCTAAGGTTGAGAAGGCATAGAACCAAATCATAGTTTTCGGGCAGTGTATATCAAAAACTTTGGCGGCGGAAGTTCGGTTTTATGCCGCCTAGCCGGGCTGAGGCTGGTCCTCGGTCCGGCCTTTACACTAGAAAAAGAATAGTGCAGAACAAAAGATACCATCCGGAAAGCAAAGAGGGCAGGGATGGAGGTATTTGTTTTTGAATATGGAGGCCCATGAGCTAACCTAAATGAAAATGAATAATTGATGAAAGAGCAGGGCTTTAAGGGTTCTGCTCTTTCTGAGATGGAGATATAGTCGATATTCAGCGATATATGGGACAGATATGCCCCGTTATAAGGGATACACTTTGTAAAAATGAGAGACATCTGACGTCAATCTGTTTGTGTTATCATTCGACTTATGGTACAATTATGACGCATCAGAAAACAAGGAGGAAAAGCGAATGAAACCGATACCGGACCCAACCGAAAATCTTTTGCCGTTATATATGCTGGATATCCTTTGGGAAAACACCGATGAGGAATACCGGATCAGCCTGACCGAAATCGGGGAAAAGATCCGTTTAAAGTACGGCACTACACCGAATCGGAAAACGCTGAGACGAAATATGGTCGCTCTGGTGGAATCGGATGCAGGCATCGAATACAATGTCAGGAAGAAAAAATCTCCGGTCCAGCAAAGAAACTCCGAGACAGGGAAGCTGGAGAAAGTCATCGATGAAAAGACCGGGAAACCTTTGATGGAGACCATCGAAAACTGGAGCGGGTACTATATTTCCCGGGACTTTGAAAAAAGTGAGATCCGGCTGCTGATCGACGGCCTGGTCTTTTCCCGGCATATTCCCCACAAGGACTGCATGGAGCTGGCGGAAAAGCTGGCAAATCTGGCTGGCCCGTATTTCAAGTCCCATGTAAGACATATCTTCACCCGTCCGGATACGATGCCCCAGAATCCGCAGATCTTTTATAACATCGAACTGTTGGATGAGGCGATCCACACGGGCAAAAAAGTGGAATTCAGTTATCTGGAGTACGGGACCGATATGAAACAGCATCCCCGGACACATAAAAACGGGAACGTACGCCGTTACCGGGTGAGCCCTTATCAGATGGCGGCGAAGGACGGCCGGTATTACCTCATCTGCAACCACGGATATTACGATGATCTGGCCAATTACCGGGTGGACCGGATGAAGGATATCGAGATACTGGAAGATGACCCGGTACGGCCTGTCGAGTCACTTCCGGGTTCCGGGAAGGGACAATTGGATCTGGCCAGGTACATGAATGAGCACATCTATATGTTCGGACAGCAGAATTCGGCGGTGAAATTCCGGATCCGGAAAAGCCGCCTCAATGATCTGATCGACAACTTCGGGACGAACATTTCCTTCTCCGGCGAAACGGATGAAGAGGTCACGGTCATTGCCATGGTGAACGAAATGGGCATGCTGCAGTTTGCCAAAAACTATGCGCCGGACGTAGTGATATTGGAGCCAAAGCCGCTTGCGGAGGAGATGAAAGCCTGGGCGGAAGAAACGCTGAAGAGATATCAGGGGAAAGAATAAAAGGATCAAAAATAGTACCGTTTTCTAAGTGCAGGACCGCCTTTCGGCGGCCCTGCTGTTCATTTCGGAAAGATGGTACATAATTTACCCATAGAGCCCGATACAATGATACTGTAAAAAGCTGAAGAATAAATAAATGAGAAAAAGGAGATTCTTATGAACGCATTTAACAGTATCGTCGGTTACGACTCCATTAAAAGAGAACTTGAACAGATCTTGGATATTTTTTTAGACCCGGAAAAGTATTCCCGACTCGGGGTAAGGACTCCCCGGGGGCTTCTGCTGTACGGGGAACCGGGGACCGGAAAAACCACTATGGCAAAAGCCCTGTCGGATCACAGCGGCCGGCCGGTTTTCCTCTGCAGGAAGAACCAGCCCGGAGGGGACTTTATCCGGACCATTGAAGCCACCTTCCGCAAGGCGAAGGAAGCTGCGCCGTCCATCGTGTTTCTGGATGATATGGACAAGTTTGCCAACGGAGACGAGCGGCACCGGGATGCGGAAGAATATGTTACGGTACAGGCCTGTATCGATGATGTGCGCGAAGCGGAGGTTTATGTCATCGCCACGGTGAATGATATGAACAAGATCCCCCGCTCTCTGTACAGAGCCGGCCGCTTTGACACCGTGATCAGCGTACCCTGTCCAAATGTAGAGGAAGCGGAAAAGATCATCGGGCATTACCTGAATGAAAAGAAGAACGTTGGAGCAGTCGATTCTGCGACGGTGGCCAGGCTGTTAAACGGCAATTCACCGGCGAAACTGGAAAGCCTCATCAATGAAGCTGGATTATACGCCGGATTTGAACAGCAGGAACAAATCGAAATGAAACACTTTCTCCGGGCCTGCCTTCACTCCGTGTACAAAGTGTCGAATGCCGTGCTGGACGGGATGGAAAAGCAGAAACCGGATTTGACGGATCGCAACAACATTCTGACTCAGATCATCTATCATGAAGCTGGGCATGCGGTAGTCCGGGAAGTAATGGATCCGGGCAGCGTGACGCTGGTTTCTGCTTACAGCCAAAAGAATGAAAAGGGCGGGTTTACCCGCTATTCCCCCGGGACCCATGCCATGGAAAGAACCCGCAGGCTCATGATCGAAGTCCTGACTTCCCTGGGGGGAATCGCTGCCCTGGAGCAGTGTTTAGGATTAACGGATACCGGGGGAGCCAGGGATCTGAACGAAGCTTTCAATATCGTGGGAGACCTGGTGGCGGAAGATTGTTTCCGCGGGTTTGGATTGCACATGGATGAAAATTTCAGAGACCCGGAGCAACTTCGGGTGCGCCAGGAAGCAGTGACGGCGGCAGAGATCGAACGCCTGTACCGCAAAACAAAGGAGATCCTGTCAGTAAACCGGGATTTTCTGGAGGCGATCGTTCAGGCCTTGTCCGAAAAGATCGTTCTTACAGAGAACGATGTTCGGGAGATCCGCAGCAGGCACAAAATCACAGAAGTTACGGTCTGCTAGAGAACGGAGGGATTGGATTGTCACAAGTATGGGTTTTATACCATGAAACAAACGAGGAAAACCATGAAGACAGCGGGATGCGCGTTTTCAGCACTTTTCAGGAGGGGAAAGCTGCCATGCAGGAGAAGCTGAAACAATACGCTTGTGTAAAGGGGCTTTTCTTTGACGGTCACGGGAACCTGGAGCACTTACAGGAAATAAATGATATCGTCAGAAAGATGGATCCGTATTATAATGATTATTGGCGCAGGCGCTATCAGGTCCTGTGCAGAACGCCGGATATCCTGAGGCACTGCTTTACGGAAGGCGAAATGCCTGTGATGGATGCCGCATTTCTGACAGATGATCCGGTTTTTTCAGGCGGACCGATCGTTTTCACCCATGATCCGGAAAATGGAATCGTCTGGAGCAAAAACCTGAAACCCTTTTACGGATCCATTTTCTGCCGCAATGATGGAAAAAGAGACGGTGAATATATCGCTGAATACTGTTCCGCAGAGTTCGGCAAAGCGGCGGAGGACTGGTTCTATGCAAGAGTCAACGCCTTCCGGATGGATGATTCGGATGAAGACTACTATTGCTATCTGAGAGCGCCGGACGGGTACCGGGATACCGGTACGTTCCTCCACGTTGAGCTCAGGAAAACAGAACTGGAGGGACAATCGCCGGGGTTCAGCAGTTTTGTGTCTGCCTGCAAGAGGATAACTTCTATTCTCAGAAAAAATACACGTTCGGAGCAGGGAAAGAACAAAAGTCAAGCGAGGGGAAAAACATGATAGAGATCAAAGGGAAATATTCGACCGCAAAAGTATTTACGCAGACGCTGGAACCTTCGGCGGAAGGACAGATCCGCACCATGTGCGACCAGCCTTTTACGGCAGGGTCGAAGATCCGGATCATGCCAGACGTCCACGCCGGCAAAGGTTGCACCATCGGGACCACCATGACCATCGGCGAGTATGTAGTGCCGAATATCGTCGGAGTGGACATCGGATGCGGGATGGACACGGTGCTTCTGAAAGAAAAACGGATCGATTTACCGAAACTGGACAGTTTCATCCGAGAAAACATCCCCCACGGAATGGAAGTCCGACAGAGGCCTCACCGGAGCCATGGCCGTATCCATCCGGAGGAACTCCGGTGCTGGAAAAGCATCGATAAACGGAATGTCGTACAGAGCCTGGGGACCCTCGGCGGAGGGAATCACTTCATCGAAATCGACCGGTGTGGCGACGACCTCTATCTGGTCATCCATACGGGAAGCCGGGGCCTAGGAAAAAAAGTGGCGGAATACTATCAGAAGATCGCATACAGGAGACTGGGTGGGAAATCCCAGACGCAAGTCCCTTATGAACTGGCGTACCTAAAGGATGAACTCCTGGAGGACTATCTGCATGACATGAAGTTGATGCAGGATTTTGCCGCGCTTAACCGGCAAATCATCAAAGAAGTGATCCTGGGCGGGATGAAACTCCATGAGGAAGACTGGTTCACCACGGTCCATAACTACATCGATATTGAAAACAGGATCCTGCGGAAAGGGTCTGTATCGTCACAGAAAGGCGAGCGTCTGTTGATTCCACTGAACATGAGGGACGGGAGCCTCATCTGCACTGGAAAGGGCAACCCGGACTGGAACTACAGCGCTCCTCATGGGGCCGGGCGGCTATTCAGCCGGAGCGAGGCGAAAAAGTCGTTCACACTGTCCTCTTTCAAAAAAGAGATGGAAGGGATCTTCACCACCTCCGTGGACGAAGGGACGCTAGACGAATGCCCCATGGCATATAAGCCGGTGGAAGAAATCGTCTCCGCCATCGGAGATACCGTAGAAATAGAGCAAACGCTAAAACCGATTTATAACTTCAAGGCCAGTGAACAGGAAAGAAAAAGGCGGAATGCCAAAAGATGATTGATAGAACGAATCTATAGAAAAGGAGCTATGAGAGCGAATCAGATTGAAGGGGTCCAGGATTTCTCTGAGGATCAATACTTGCCTATAATAAAGGATGCGGAACATGTGGAGATGTGAATTCATGAACAACATTAATGAAATCTGGAAGCAAATCACAAGAAATATCAAAGAGGAAATGAAATATGACCTTTATAATGCCCTGATCCTTCCGCTGGAACCCGTTTCCGTTGATAAGGAAAAGAAGCTTATGATAATAAAGGTTCCAAACCTGATTATTAAGCATCTAATCGATAATAATCTATATGATTTCTTTTCAAGAAGAAATACAAGTATTTGATTAAACTTACTTATCCTAAACGATACATGGAAAACGAGGTATCATATAACTGCTCGGAAACGGGTTTAGGGTTCGAGTCCCTAACTCCCCGCCAATTTTTTGATAGGTGGATTTTGATAGGTGGATAATGGGGTGTTATCTTACTATAAACTCTTTGTTTTTTTTGAGTTAACCGTTATAATATATGAATCGTTAAAACAAGTTGGTGGTTAGTGTATGAAAAGAGTTATAAATAAACAAGTAAATGAATATAGGTTCGACATTGTAGTAGAGTTGGAAACTATTGAAAAAATAGAATCTGTAAACTATCCTGGTGATAGAAAACCATTTATTGATTTCGACAATTATGACGCAGGTAGATACCAAACATTTCTCATCATGGTTGTAGATACATTTATACGTAATCATTACTCCATAGAGGATGAACGATATGGCGATAACGATGACTTGTCTTATTATTTTGTTGCAGTTAGAGAAGAAGATGATTTCATTGACAGATGTGTTGTTTTTGTTAGGGCATCAGACCATAATATGTCGTTTAACAAAGATAAAGTATCAAATCGTGTTGCGTATTACAGAAAACAGTTAAAACAGTACCAAGTAGATGGACAACCTGAAAAATACGACATGGGACAAGTGATTGTAAATGGTCACAAATGGGGTGATTATTACAAATCATTAGATAGATTAGAAACAACACTTGGGAAAATAAATGATAGACATAGAAAATGAAAAAAGTAATAATTGTAGATGAAATTTATACTTATACGATAGGTGGATAATGGGTATTATCTTACCTTACTAAAGGATTACATTGCTAAAGGAAATGTTATTATGAAAAGAGTAATAAAGTCTAATACATTAATATTCGATGAAGCATATTCCCGTTTCAACGGGGAACCCATCCATCCCAGATATACTTTTGACAATTTCGTCCAGAGGGATTCCAACAAGTATGCTTTTTCCATGGCATTAACCGTGGCCCGTAATCCTTCAGAAGTGTTCAATCCTCTGTTCATTTACGGAGGTATCAGTCTGGGAAAGACACATTTGATCTGCGCTATCGCCAACGACATCAAGACAAGAATGCCCGAAATGGACGTCATGTATATCACGTCGGAAACCTTTGTCAATGACTATGTTTCTTCTATTAAGGATAAGACCCAGAATGAATTCAGGGAAAAATACCGCAATGTGGACGTTCTGTTAGTTGACGACATCCAGTTCCTGGCGGGAAGGGATGCCTCCCAGCAGGAATTCTTCTACGCCTTT
This sequence comes from Bacillota bacterium, assembly GCA_017515705.1. Taxonomy (GTDB): domain Bacteria; phylum Bacillota; class Clostridia; order Peptostreptococcales; family Anaerovoracaceae; genus RUG14258. The sequence goes on along the minus strand of JAFWFI010000068.1, from coordinate 13,369 downwards.
GATGCGCTGCATAACGGAGGACGTCAGATCGTCCTTACCAGTGTCAAGCCGCCGAAGGACCTCCGGGACTTTTCTGAAAGACTTGTTGCTCGCTTCTGTCAAGGCTGCGTGGTGGGAATCGGGTCCCCGGAGTTAGAAACCCGGACAAGTATTCTTGAAAGAAAAGCACAGAACGAAGGCATTGAAGTCACTCCTGGTATTCGAGAAGGCATCGAATTCATCGCAGAACACGAACAATCTAACATCAGGAATATGGAAGGTGCATTTGCAAAACTGATGTCCTATTCCAGAATGGAAAACGTTCCGGTCACCAGGGATTACGCCTGCCGGATCCTGGGGGATTTCTTTCGGGAAAAAGAGCCGGATTTGACTCCTCAACAAATCAAGGAGATGGCTGAAAAGTTGGCAAGATACTATCCAAGGTATTATCAATTAATTGAACAATATCTGAATCTAATAAACAACGCATAGTCAGGAGGCGATGGGTAATAAATTACTCATCGCTCTTGTTATTCTGGTACCGTAAGAAGAAAGAATAGCGCCGCCGGCGGAGGAAGTGCCGGCAGAAAGGACAGGCAGAATGCTATATTATCTGGCAGAGGGAGTAATCAAAAATTTGGATTGGTTTGACTCGGATGTGAATGACCGATTCCGCCGGGAAACCCGCAGAAAGATCAAAGAAGCCAGCTGCGGGTTCAATGAACGGGAAGAAGGAAACTACGCATTTGTCCATTACATCCGGGACGAGGAGATCCGGATGGGGCTGATCGTTGAAAATCAAAAGAAGGCGAAAGCGATCGTGCCCGGTTTTCTGGACGCATTGGAACTGGAGATTGGAGAACTGAGGGTCACGGAGATCACTTTTGATAAAATGGAACGCTGTTTGAACGCAGCGGACCGTGAGGATTATGTTGAAGATGCGGACGATGTTCTGAATGAATTTGGGTTAGGTGAATTATCTCAACGGCGCTTTGAGAGTCGCAGGGAAATGATCCTGCCGGAAGGAGCTCCGAAAGAAAAAATGGTTCGGATCGCTGAAGACTATCTGGCGGAAGGCAGCCTGGTACCGGAACTGGACCGGATCTTTGCCGGAAGGAAAGAGGAGGGGGGGACGGGTCATCCGGTGCATTACATGATCCGGACAGATGTCCCCGAAACACAGGAAGTTTTGTTGAGAACCCTTGCCCGGTCCCTGTATGAAAACAAGCGGCTGGACAGCCGGCGGTGCCGTCTGATTGAAATTCATCCCGGAGGTCGGTTTTCCTGGGAAATCTTTGAGGCAATTTACAGAAGCTTTGGCGGGGGCTGTGTGGCAGTACGGTTCGCACCCGTGGACGAATCGGAGGATTCGGTTTTCTTATCCGGCGAACTGGATGCGATCCGTCGGGTCTGCAGTATCGTGAAAAAATACCGGAATCAGGTCCTGACGGTGTTACTGCTTCCCCGTGAAGCGGAAAAGACCAGGGGATGGTTTTATGACTCGCTGGAGGGTGTGAGTCTGGTGGAGATCCGGGAGGAACTGGCCGGGGAAGATCGGGCACGGGCTTTTCTTCAGAGGAATGCGGAGGAAGAAAACATCGAGGCAGACGAGGATCTTCTGGGGCGCATCGAAGAGGGAGAAGAGTATTCTCCTTACGATCTGAACCGAATCTTTGAAGAGTGGATGTCCCGGCGGATGAAATCCATGGTCTACCCACAGTATCTGGACATCACGACCGCTTATGAAAAAGAAGAACGGAAGAAAGTCCGGGGCAGTGCCATCAATGAACTTCAGGAAATGGTAGGACTGACGGAGGCCAAGGATGTAATCCGAAAAGCCGTGAAATACTATAAGATGCAGCAGATCTACCGTGACAGAGGGATCGTGCAGGACCGTCCGGCGATGCATATGGTCTTCATGGGCAATCCCGGAACGGCGAAGACCTCAGTAGCCAGGCTGTTTGCCCGGATCATGAAGGAAAACGGGCTCCTTTCCAGAGGCCATCTGGTAGAAGTGGGACGTTCGGATCTTGTGGGCCGGTATGTAGGCTGGACCGCGAAAACCGTGAAGGAAAAGTTTCAACAGGCGAAGGGCGGCGTTCTGTTCATCGATGAAGCATACTCGCTGGTGGACTATCACAATGGTTCCTTTGGAGATGAAGCCATCAATACAATCGTCCAGGAGATGGAGAACCGTCGGGAGGATCTGGTGGTGATCCTGGCCGGGTATCCGAACGAAATGAAGCAGTTTTTGGACCGGAACCCGGGGCTGCGTTCCCGGATCGCCTTTCATGTGCCCTTTGCGGATTATAACGCGGAGGAGCTTTGCCAGATCGCGTCCCTCATCGGCAAGTCCAAAGGGGTCGAATTATCGGAAGAAGCGATGGAACAGCTTAGAATCGGTTTTGAAATAGCCTGCCGCATCCCGGATTTCGGAAACGGCCGGTATGTGCGGAATGTGCTGGAACTGGCAAAGATGAACCAGGCAGAAAGGATCCTGGAAATAGACCCGGACCGGGTCACGGAGAAGGAACTCCGGATGATAGAGGCAGAAGATATAGATGTTCCAAAATCTGTGGTAAAAACGCAACATAAAACTATTGGGTTTGCAGTATAATCCATTGCTTCAAACCTATCCGCATTAGTAATGACGTAGAAAGTATGATAAGATAGGGATAGATAACGGATATGTTTTAGAAAGGGAGAAAGAAAAAATGAAAGATATAGTATTCGAATTTGATGACAAATTCAATAAAGAAGATGGAAAATGCATTATAGAAGAATGCATTTCGGAATTTGATGAAAGTGAAAAAGAGAAGGAAGACACAGTCAGACATGTTTTCAGTGACCCGGATAACAAACATATTGAAGTGGTTCTGACTAAAGTCATCGTATTGAATGAGATTTACAGTACACAATTAAACAGTAATGCAAAGAATGAGAAAGAAGTAATCGAGGGAAGAAAGTATCATATGGATGTTTTGACTATGGCGAAACACATTATAGAAAATGAAGAATTCACCGAATGGTGCAACTCTGATATAGAGGAACAACGTTTGAAAGCTGTGGATTATATTCGCCGCGGAAAAAGCAAACTACGTAAATCATATCATAGTGAAGCGTATTCGTTTGCGACAAAGTATTGCAGCTGGCATAATCCGGAAAAGTACCCCATTGTGGATCGTTATTCAAAAGGCATGATCTACTATTTAAATCAAAAGTTTATTTTTCATAAAAAGGATCTCAAAACAACGGATCTCGGCGATTATAAAACATTCTGTGAGGCATTCGGTTCTTTGCAAAGATATCTCAACGAAGAGTGTGACAAGAAGTTTGAATACAAAGATTTGGATAAGTTTTTATGGCTGTATGGAAAGAAGAATGGTGTAACAATTGATTAATGCTTTAATTATGGAAGAATTAGAAGCAGCATAGAACGCATTTCATATAAAGCGGAAGATGCATGAATAGATCATATATAGTTTTAAGTAACTGCGGATGGGTCAGATATGGCCCATCCTTTCTTTTATACTGTTGTCAGACAAGGAGGCTGATAAGCAGTGATTTATGCAATGGCAGACCTGCACGGTTGTGCAGAACAATACTTTGAAATGCTCCAGCTGATCCGGTTTTCCAAAGAAGACACCTTATACATCCTGGGTGATGTGATCGACCGTGGAGAAGGCGGGATAAAGATCCTGCTGGATATGATGCGGCGGCCCAACGTTGTTTTTCTCGCTGGGAACCATGAACAGATGGCCGTGAAGGTGATGAAGGAGATCGTGGAGAGCCCGCCGGGCATGGAGGATATCATTCTTTCAGAAGATCATCTTCTGTGGATGATCAATGGGGGAGATCCGACAAAAAAAGCCTTTTGCGCTCTGGACAAGAAAAGGCAGCAGGAGATCATCGAATACATCCTGTCTGCGCCTTTGATCGAGGAGCTTGACGCAGGCGGAAGACACTTTCACCTGTCCCATGCTCTTCCGGAGTGGGATGAGTCAGGGCTGTGGGAGGAGGCTCCCTGGAGCGAGTACCTGTGGGGAGAACCGGGTTATGACAAAGTCTACCGGGAGGACACCTGGTTCGTCACCGGCCATATCCCGACCGGAATTATCGACCCCGAGATGGATGGCAGGATCATTAAGAAAAACAACCACATCGCCATCGACTGCGGAGCAGTGTTTGGCGAAAACCTGGGTTGCATCTGCCTGGATACGATGGAGGAGTTTTATCCAAAAGGACAGGAGGAAAAGCAATGAAAACCGATATGATCAAAGCGCAATTATTAATGGCTATCGTGGCCGATGAATTCGGGGTCACGGTAGATGAACTGAAAGGGGGCGATCGGCGAGCCAACACAGTGATCGCCAGAAGGATCCTGGTGTATCTGTGTCGTGACCATTTACATATGTTTTATCGTGAGATCGAAGATTTAGTAAATAAAGATTTTTGTGCCCTGATGTCTTCTTATAAATATATTGAAGAATGCCTGAAAGATGAGGATCCAAAATACGATGGGCTCCGAAGCATAGTGCTGACCCTGGTCGAAAGACTCGACAAGGTGTGGGCGAAAGTGGAATGATAGAGAGTTTCTGATTCATCGAAGGAGGATCATAATGGATATATTCAAGTACATCGACTCCCGGGACATCCGGGAGTATTTGATTAAAACGGGTTATAAGCCGGACACGCTGCAGTCTGCATATATTGTGAGCCATAGCTTGTGTCATTCCTTCTGGGAAAAGCAGGCTGCCCTGAGGGAAATCATTGCGTGCCTGCCGGATCAGGAAGTGCCGAAAACGGTGCATTGTCTGGCGCAGCCGAGCCTGCATGGATTGCTTAGGGACCACTTGAAATGGAATTCGGAATTGGCCCGCCGCCTGATCCTTCAAGAGGAGAACGCCGTGTATCAGTTCGAACTCGGGGAAGGCTGGGGTGATAAATCGTTTCCGATCCGAAGCTTTGAGTCTTGTTTCAATAAAGCGATCGGATCATGTGATGAAGAGGGATTTCATATTTACAAAACCTATCCCGGCGATCCGAAAGAGAATTGGATCAAGGCATTCTACGATACAAATGGGACATTGCAGGGGCTTTATCCGGTCGGGATGCCGGACAATGGGGATCCATCTGATATCAAAGGCCCGATTCTGTGGCCCCGGCTGACGAAAGAGGAAAGGAGAAGAAGGGGGTATTTTGAATACATTGACCCCGGTATCCCGGTCCCTTTCCAAAGGGGGGATCTGGTCGTTTGCTGCGGAGGAGGCCGGGATCCTTTCGTATGGACCGGCAGGAAAGAAAGCGGGAGAGCGGCCGGTTACGTTGTGGACAGGGAGACCGGCATGTTGAGAAAGTCTTTGGAGGAAGAGACTCCGTATTATATCCATCTGGAATACTCCAGATGATGGGGAATAAATAATATTGACAAACCGGGGCTTTCCGTATATAGTCAAAAACCCGATGGGAAATATTTTTCCCATCGGAACCGTTATGATTATTGTAACGAATAAGTGAAGAACCAGGGAGGTCGAAATGAATTATCTGAATAACCCGCCGAAGAATCTGCTGCCGCTGTTTCTGATGGATATCCTGCAGCGGAAGACCGATGAAGACCACCGGCTGAACCAGGAGGAGATCATCCGGATCCTGGAAGAAGAGTATCAGATGAAAGCCAGCCGGAAGACGATCCGCCGGACGTTCGAGTATCTGACGGATCTGAACATCGGGATCCAGCACGAGGTGACCAAAAAGAACACGCCGCAGCTAGAACGAAATGAACAGAGCGGAAAGATGGAGAAGGTCCTGGACAAGGACGGGAAGCCGGTCATGATGGAAATCGAAAACTGGGACAATTATTACCTGATTCGTGATTTTGAAAAGAGCGAGATCCGGCTGCTGATCGACAGTCTGCTGTTTTCCAGGTTGATGCCGAAAAAGCAGTGTATCGATCTGGCGGAGAAACTGGCGGCGCTGGCCGGGCCTTCTTTTGATCGGAATGCGAAATACATTCATTCCCTCCAGGGATCGGAGATTACGAACCCGGAGACGATGCTGAATGTGGAGATTTTGAATGAAGCGATTTCAAATAAGAAGTGGGTTGCTTTTTACTATAAGGGTTATGAAGCGGACAAGAAACTTCATCCCAGGAGCAGACTGCCGGAAGATCAGAATAAATGCACGGCATTGCCTTTGCAGTTATTGTTAATGGATGGCTGTTATTATCTGATTTGTATAAATCGGTTTCGAAGTGGTTACGGACGCTGGAATTATCAGATGGAATACATGACGGATATGGAAATACTCGATCAGCCTCCGGCAGATTATGATAAAACAAAAATACCCGAGCGTGTATTCAATGTAGATTTGGGGCAGTATATAAAAGACAACCACCCTTTCTATGGAAGAAAAGCCACTCAGGTAAAAATGCTTACGGACAGGAGTATGGTGGATGAAGTACTCCATGAGCTGGGAAGTGATTTGACCATTACCCAACAAGAGAATGGGCCCAATATTGTAACCGGAAAAGTGAATCGCTTTGTGTTGATGAGATTTGCCAAGCTTCATGCACCACATGTGAAAGTATTGGAGCCGGAAGATATCGTTGAATATATGCAAAGATGGGCGCAACGGGTTTCGAAAGAGTATGGTATATCGGGAGAAAAAACCAAACCCTGTCTGTACGATCATGATTCGGAAACAGAAGAAACTGAAGAAACGTAATGAAGGTATCGATCAAGTGATATCCTTCAGCCCCAGCAGCACGTCCACGGCATTTTGCATTTCCGGGTGTTCCCGGTAGGCGCGGATCAGCGCCCGCTCCCGGGAGGAGAATTCCTCATCCGTCAGCCGGATGTTCAGAAGTTCGCTGGGAGAGACCTGCAGGACCCGGCAGATGTCGGCCAGCATGTCCGCATCCGGGCGGTTGATGCCCTGCTCCCAGTTGGAAACACGGTTGTTATTGATCTGTAACCGATCGGCTAATTCTTTCTGAGTCAGGCCCCGGGCTTCCCGAAAGGCCCGGATTCTTGCTCCGATCTCGTATTTCATACGAATCACCTCAATTTTTATTTTATCTGAAAAAATGTAGTAAGTAAAGCAGACTTCCGGATATTCTGTATATGCGTCTTGAAAATACAGTATAAATGTGATAATGTAGATACAATACAGAATTACTGGATTCCGAAGGAGGAGTATTTTGTGAAAGTGTATGAAAAAATCCGGGATTACATGACCAAAACCGGCATCTCCGAAGCTGTATTGGCGGAAAGGACCGGCATCCCGGAATCCAGAATGAGTGAATTGATGAACGGCACCCGGATCCTCTATGCGGACGATCTCAAGAAGATCTGCCTGGCGCTTAACGTCAGCCCGGAGGCGTTTATGGGGGAAGAAGGGTAAAGGCAAGGAGGACAGAATGGCTTCATTTACACAGGAAAAAGAAACTGAAATCGTAAGGGATGCAATGACTTTAACAGCAGTCATCCAAATAGAAGAGGAGGAGCTTAAGAAGAGAAAGCTGGATTTATATCCGGAGACATTGCCCGGTTTCAGCAGCTATTTCACGGAGAGACCGCCGGCAAGACCTTCCAGGCCGGCGGCGACCAGAACCATAGTCAAACTGAATATCCCGGAACCTCCGAAAGTAGAGTATACCTTGAAGGATCAGTTGAAAACACATAAACCTATCTATATTGCCTTAGCAGTGGTTTGCGGTCTGATGGTATTTTTTGGGGGACTCCTCTCGAGTTTATTGTACATTCCGTATTTATTATTTGCGTATATTGGATTGTTCGCCAGCATGTCGTTATTCATTTTGTTCTTTCGAGATCTGCTTCAGGCTCCGAAGGTAAAGAAACAACTCAATGAGGAGGCGGCTCGTTCAAAAGAATATTTGGATTTGGTAGAAAACACGAAAAAACAGAATCGTGAAATGCAGGCAAAAATGGACGAAGAAACCGAAAAGAAACAAATCGAACTGGATAATGAGTATGAATCCCGCCTGCATCGATTCGAGACGGTCTTGCTTCCTGAATACAATAAAAAAGTGAAGGAAAAGAAGGAAGAATATGCAGAACTGGAACGGGAGTTTAAGGAAGAAAAAAGAAAATGGGAGGTTATGACAAAGAATAAAATCCAGTGCCTGGAGGAGGACCTGGAGTTTAACCGGGGTACTTTGGAGACTCTTTATGAATCGACACGAATCATTTCGCTTACTTATCGGGAGTTATGGATCCTGCAATGGTTGTATGATGATATGCGGACGTCGGATCATGATATCCGGTATGCGACGGAACTTCTTGACCGGGATCGGCAGAGGATTGCGACAGAGGAAGCCGGTCGCAGAGTCAGCGGAGCGGTATCTGCCCTGTCGGACGATATGAAGAAAGGCTTTCTCGGCATTTATCAACAGGTCGAGGAGGGAAACCTGGAACTTGCCAACCTGCGTTCCGTTCTGCAGGAAATTGAAGCGAATACAATGGAAATGGCGGGTACTATGTACGAAACGCAGGAAGAGGTCGGGAAAGCCAGAAGGCACAATGACGTGGCAAATCTGGTTTCCATTTATCAAAGATATAAGTACAACAAGAGGAGGTGAAATCTATGGCATTATTAAGATGGAGGGTCGTGTTCTATGTAAATGGCGTGAAATCGGAGACCGTCGTAAGTGCTCCGACATCGAACGACGCCAGTAAAATCGTGGAGGCACAGTATGCCGGCGCAAGAAAACTGTATATCAGTTTTGTTGAGAGATTATAGTTATCTTCATAAACCGATATGAATATGAAAACTGTACGATGGGTCCCTGCCGGCCCATCGTTTCCTGTTGGCGGCGGGGTGGCGTTTCGGGGCGCATTGTGGTATATTTTTATTAATCACAGTCAATATGGGAAGGAAAGGATTTGAGAGAGATGAGAAAACCGAAATACGTACCGTACTCAAAAATGAGCAAGAAAAAGAAGAGAGCAGAAGACCGGGCGCACCGCACGACCTGGGGGCCGCTGGATCCCACGACCCGGGTGGCGCCGGATAAGACCAAGTACGACCGCCGGCGGGAAAAGGCGAAGTACCGCCGGGGAGGAATGGAAGAATGAGACTGTTTATTGCGATACGGTTTAATGAGGAGATTCTGGACGCATTGGAGGAGATCCAGGATGACTGGCGGATGCAGGGAGTCCGGGGGAATTACACGAAAACGGAGAATCTGCATTTGACGCTGGCGTTCATTGGGGAGTACCCGGATCCGGAATACATTAAAGAGTTGATTGCGCAGGTGCGCTTTGACCCCTTCCCGCTGAAACTGCAGGGGGTAGGGAACTTCGGGCGGCTCTGGTGGGCCGGGGTGTCGGAAAGTGCGCAGATGAAATCCGCGGTGCGTCAGCTTCGGCATTTGCTGGCGGAAGCGGATGTCCCCTTCGACCGGAAGAAGTTTTCGCCCCATATTACCCTGGTGCGGAAGCCGGAGGTGCCGAAAGGGCTGGCGAGGGGGTCGGGCGACGTCCTGGTGCCCGCTGCGGTTCCGAAGGCGGGGATGATCGTGGATCACATTTCCCTGATGCGCTCGGACCGGGGTAAAAACGGGATGATTTATACGGAGATTTGAACACAGTCAGCCTGGGTGAGGGAATTCCTCGTTCCGGGCTGAATCTTTTTTCAGGGAAATAGAGCAGATGTCAGCCCGGATGAATGGAATGGAAAGCCAGGGCTGACTTATTGTTTGGGACAACGGCCAAATCGTCAGCCCAGTTAATGCATAAAGTCGACTCAGGCTGACCATATGACGTTGGCGTAAGCCAGGGGATCAGCCCGGATAATCAAATCGCCGGTAATGGGCTGACGGGGTTATCGAGAATATTCGTCGGGGATCAGCCTAAACAGCGCGCCGAGATGCTTTAGGCTGACATTTTGGTGTTGAAGATGGTTATGGCGTCAGCCTAAACAGTGAGCTGTAATGACTTCGGCTGACCGATAGGGGTTTGGGGCTGGTTTAACGTCAGCCTGGTGTGTCGAAAAGAACATGTTGGGCTGACCGATTGGGTGCAGCGTGGGTTTCGATGTCAGCCCAAGCAGTGGGCAAAGTTCATATAGGCTGGCGGGCAATGAAGAGCAACGGGTTCGCGCTGCCGTTGATGCAAAGTGAGTCAAAAGAACCGTCCCTGCTGACTCCGGTGTTTTTTTCACCAAACTTTCACAGAAATTATTCAAAAAAATTGAAAAAAATAATCTTTTTCGTGGAAATGAACGAAAGTTTGTGATATACTGTCGATATATATGGTAACGAGGAGGTTCCCTAAATGTTACAATTTGAAGAAGCAACAACCAATCTGGCAAAGATTAAAGTCGTCGGCGTAGGCGGCGGCGGAAATAACGCAGTAAACAGAATGATCGAAACCCAACTGAAAGGTGTAGAGTTCGTCGCAATCAATACAGACGGACAGGCTCTGAGCACATCTCAGGCAGAAACCAGAATTCAGATCGGGGAAAAACTGACCAAGGGCCTGGGCGCTGGCGCAGATCCTGAAGTAGGGCAGAAAGCAGCAGAAGAGAGCACAGACGAAGTTACAAATATTTTAGCTGGTTCTGACATGGTATTCATCACCGCCGGTATGGGCGGCGGAACCGGTACAGGTGCAGCTCCGCTGATCGCCAAGATCGCGAAGGACATGGGCATCCTGACTGTTGGCGTTGTTACCAAGCCTTTCACATTTGAAGGGAAGAAGAGAAGAGACAACGCGGAAGAAGGAATCAAGCTGCTGAAACAGCACGTTGACTCTCTGGTTGTCGTTCCGAACGACAAGTTATTACAGATTTCCGAAAAGACTACTTCCGTTAAGGAAGCATTCAGCAAAGCAGACGATGTGCTGAGACTGGGCGTACAGGGCATTTCCGACCTGATCTCCGACTCCGGCATCATCAACCTGGACTTCGCGGACGTGAAGGCCATCATGCAGGACAAGGGCATCGCTCATATGGGCGTTGGCGAAGGCAACGGCACCAACAGAGTGGAAGACGCAGTTCGCAATGCCATCGAAAGTCCGCTTCTGGAAACATCCATTGACGGCGCGAAGGCGATTCTGCTGAACGTATGCGGCGGCGAAGACCTGACCATGCTGGAAGTCAACCAGGCTGCGGAAATTATCGAACAGGCTGCGGACAGAGACGCATCCATCATCTTCGGTTTCTCCACCAAGGACAATCTGGAATCCGAACTGGTCATCACCGTAATCGCTACCGGATTTGAAGATGTGGAAGAAGATGAACCGGTCAATGCATTCGGATTCGGCGCACCGAAGGCTGCACCAAAGAAGAGTGAAGCGGCTCCGGCAAAAGAAATCGACAACGATTTCCCGATTCCTGACTTTTTAGCACCGAGAAGATAGCAACAGAATCAGGAACGGAAAAGACTAAATCACACGAAACGGATATTGGGGACAGGCATTTAGTCTGTCCCTGATTTTTATGAAAGGACGAAGGCCCATGATCAAGCGGATCACGTCAAAGGACAATCTGGCGTTGAAGACTTTCCGGCAGCTGCAGACCCGTAAGTACCGGGAGCGGCTGGGGGAATTCGTGCTGGAAGGCCCCACGGTGATTTCCGAAGCCCTGGAGCAGGGAACGCCGATCCGGATGGCGGTGTTTACCGACGATTTCCGGGAGGACCCGAAAGGTCGGGCGCTGATCCGGAAGATGGAAGAGGAACGGATCCCCCTGTACTGCACGGAGGATGGCCTCTTCAGGGACGCGGCCGGCACCCAGACCCCGCAGGGCGTTCTGGCGGCGGCGAAGATCCCTTACTGGGATCCGGACATCCTGACGGAGGAAGGCTCCTGTTTCCTGGTGCTGGACCGGGTGCAGGATCCGGGCAACATCGGCACCATGGTCCGGACGGCGGAGGCTGCCGGCTTCCGCGGAATCGTGGCGGTGAAAGGCACGGCGGACCTGTACAGCGGCAAGGTATCCCGGGCGGCGGCCGGAGGGCTGCTTCGGCTTCCGGTGTTTGCGGTGGATTCCGGGGCGGCGCTGCTGGAAAAAATGAGAGAGTGCGGGAAGAAAATCGTCTGTACGGACCCGCGGAGCAACGTCTATTACGACGATGCGCCGATGGCGGAGGACATCGCCCTGGTCATCGGCAACGAGGCGGGGGGCATCTCGCCGGAACTGCTGGCCGGCGCGGACATTTCCGTGGGCATTCCCATGGAAGGACGGACAGAATCCCTGAATGCGGCGGTATCCGCCGGTATCCTGATGTATGAATCCCTTCGGCAAAGAAGGATCAGATAGAATGAAAATCAATTGAAGGAGGAACGATTCGGATGCAGAATCAACTGAAGGAAATCCTTGAAAATGCAAAAAAGAACATTGCAGAGGCTTCTTCGAAAGAAGATATAGAAAAGATCCGGGTAGAGTACCTGGGCAAAAAAGGCCAGCTCACCGGTATCCTGAAATCCATGGGCAAACTGTCCAAGGAAGAACGGCCGGTCGTGGGCAAGGTCGCCAACGAGGTCCGGGAGAGCATCGAAGAGATGATCGCCAAAGCAGGCGCAGCCGTGAAGGCGGCGGAGCAGGAACGGCGGATCAAGGCGGAAGCGCTGGACGTGACCGTCCCCGGAACCGAGCGGAAGCTGGGGGCCAAGCACCCCATCAGCGTCACCATCGACGAGATCACCAAGATTTTCATGTCCATGGGCTTTTCCGTGGCGGACGGCCCGGAAGTGGAGACGGTGTTCTACAACTTCGACGCGCTGAACGCGCCGCAGAACCACCCGTCCAGAGACCTGACGGACACCTTCTACATCGAAGACCAGGAAGACGTTCTGCTCCGGACACAGACTTCCCCGGTGCAGATCCGGACGATCTTAAAGGAAGACCTGCCCATCAAGATCATTTCCCCGGGCAGATGTTTCCGCTGCGACACGCCGGATGCGACCCATTCCCCCATGTTCCATCAGGTAGAAGGCCTGGTGGTGGATGAAGGAATCACCATGAGCGACCTGAAAGGCACCCTGGACGCCTTCGTGAAGCGGCTCTTCGGACCGGAGACCCGGACGAAGCTGCGTCCCCATCATTTCCCGTTCACGGAACCTTCCGCGGAAGTGGACGTTTCCTGTTTCAAGTGCGGCGGCAAGGGCTGCAGCGTCTGCAAGGGCAGCGGCTGGATCGAAATCCTGGGCGCAGGCCTGGTGCACCCCAACGTGCTGAAGGTCGGGGGCATTGACACGGAAAAATACAGCGGCTTCGCCTTTGGTATGGGCGTGGAACGCGTGGCGATGTTAAAATACGAAATCGACGATATCCGCCTTCTCTATGAAAACGACATGCGGTTCATCGAACAGTTCAAGTAGGAGGGGAAAGAGATGTTAGTACCAATCAGATGGCTGAATGAATACGT
>JAFWFI010000067.1 GCA_017515705.1 Bacillota bacterium | reverse complement strand
GTTGATGTAGCCGTAGGCCTTGAATTCGCCGAACTTCGTGGGCATCTGGGTGGTGGCAACGCATTCCACCAGTTTTTCATGGCGTTTTCTGTAGTTCTGGATGTCCTTGATGGTGATGAAGGTGAGTCCCCACTTTTTGGCCAGTTCGATGAGTTCCGGCGTCCGCATCATGGTGCCATCTTCTCTCATGACCTCGCAGCAGATCCCCACTTCCTTCAGACCGGCCAGCCGGCACAGGTCTACCGTGGCTTCCGTGTGGCCGTTCCGCTCCAGGACGCCGTTCTTCCGGGCCAGCAGCGGGAACATATGCCCCGGCCGGCGGAAATCTTCCGGCTTTGCGTTTTCGTCCACGCACTTGAGCGCTGTCAGGGACCGCTCCGCGGCGGAGATACCGGTAGTGGTGTCCACGTGGTCGATGGATACGGTGAAAGCGGTCTCATGGTTGTCCGTGTTCCGCGTCACCATCTGCGGGAACTGAAGCTTGTGCACGTACTCTTCCGACATGGGCATGCAGATCAGTCCCTTGGCGTGGATGGCCATGAAGTTGATGTTTTCCGTGGTGGCGAATTCGCCGGCGCAGATGAAGTCGCCTTCGTTTTCCCGGTCGGGGTCGTCGGTGACCAGGATGATTTTGCCCTGCCTGAGGTCTTCCAGGGCTTCTTCTACTGTGTTGAATTTAAAGTCTTCCATTCTCTTTCTCCCTTCGTTGTGTGGTGTTGCATAAGCCGGCTGCAAAGGATGCGGCCCTCTTACGAAAGTGGATAGCGATTATATCTAAAACCGGAGGAGAAACATCGCAGGGACATTGCGAGCAGCCGGTCCTTAGCGATTGGCGAGCTCTGAAAGAGCGAAGACAGAGCTTAGTACCGCTGCGTCGCGAGCCATAGCGAGAGCGTGTCCCGAGATGTTTGCTCCGAAGGTTAGAAATAATCGCGTAATTATCTTAGAATCCGTACTTGCCAAGAAACTCTCTGGTAATGCCTCCCGAATCCTTCTCCGTGGAAGAAGCCCGGGAATCGTAACCCTCCAGAACGAATTTCTCAACGTATTTCCCGACGATGTCGTTTTCAAGGTTGACGGTATCGCCGGCTTTTTTCTCTCCCAGCGTGGTGACGGCCAGCGTATGGGGGATGGTGGAGACGGAAAAGTCCGTTTTGCTCACCGCCGCCACCGTCAGGCTGATGCCGTCGATGGTGATGGAGCCCTTCTCCACGATATACCGCATCACTTCCGGCGGCGCCTGGATGGTAAACCATACCGCGGTGTCGTCCTTCCGGATGCCGGTGATCGTTCCGGTACCGTCCACATGCCCGGCGACGATATGCCCGCCGAACCGTCCGTCCGCAGCCATGGCCCGCTCCAGATTCACGTGCCGGCCTTTTGTCATTCCCGCCAGGGACGACCGCTCCAGAGTCTCGTGCATCACGTCCGCCGAAAACACATTCCCGCCGAAAGAGGTCACCGTCAGGCACACCCCGTTCACCGCGATGCTGTCGCCGATGTGCACGTCTTCCAGGACCTTCGCCGCCCGAATCTTCAGCACAGCGGAATGCTGTCCCCTCCGGACTTCCTCAATCGTTCCGATCTCTTCCACGATTCCCGTGAACATCCCGGATCACCTCGCTTTCAATGAGAATATCTTCGCCCAGCCGCCGGACATTCCGTACGGCAAGCTGCACGCCGGCATCCGGCGAAGGGAAACCTTCTCCCTCCACCGGGGTCTTCGCCGCTGCCCCGCCGATGAGTTTCGGTGCGGTGTAGGTAAAGACCTTTTGTGCCAGCCCGGCTTTCAATGCGGACCAGTGAATGGTGCTTCCGCCTTCGATCAGCACGCTGTCGATGCCTTCCCGGCCCAGGTTTTCCATCAGGGCTTCCAGGTCCACCCGGCCGTCTTCCCCCGGGCAGCGCAGCACCCGGCAGCCTTTCTCTATGTACGGCGCATAAGCTTCTTCCGATGCGCAGGTGGCGATAATGGTCGGTATTTCCTTTGCGGTGGCGACGACCTGACTGTTCAGAGGCGTCCGCAGCTTCGAATCGCAGATCACCCTGACCGGGTCTTTGCCGCCGTCGATCCGGCAGTTCAAAAGGGGATCGTCCGCCAACACCGTTCCTTCGCCCACCAGAATCGCCGCATAACGGTTCCGCAGGCCGTGGGCGTGGCGCCTTGACTCTTCCCCGGAGATCCATTTGGATTCCCCGGTATAGGCGGCGATCTTGCCGTCCAGGCTCATGGCGTATTTCAACACCACGTAAGGCCTGCCGGTGGTGATGTAATGCATAAAGACTTCATTCAGCGCATCGCACTCTTCCCGCAGCACGCCTTCTTCCACTTCGATCCCGTGCTCCCGAAGGATCCGGTTTCCCTTGCCGGCCACCAGCGGGTTGGGATCGGCGGATCCTACCACCACTCTCCGGATGCCCGCTTCGATCAGCGCATCCACACAGGGCGGCTGCTTGCCGTGATGGCAGCAGGGTTCCAGCGTCACGTAGATTGTGGCGCCTGCCGGGTCTTCCGTACAGTGTTTCAGGGCATTCCGCTCCGCATGCAGGTCTCCGCAGCGTTCGTGGTACCCCTCACCGATGATCCGGCCTTCCTTGACGATGACGGCGCCCACCATGGGGTTGGGATTCGTATGGCCGACGCCTTTTCCGGCAAGCTCCAGGGCGCGCTTCATGTATTCCTTGTCCGTCATGCGTTCACCTCCCGATAAAAAAGCCCCGGACAAACGTCCAGGGCAGTTCTCTTTTTTCATCGCAACGCAGACACTTCGCTTTTTTGCCTCTGACTGAAAAACTCCGGAACACAAAAATTCCAGAGCAGCAATCGGACGCAAAAAACTTTGCATCTGTTATTATCTTCTCCCATCCAGACTATACTGTCGGCTCCGGAATCTCACCGGATCATGCCTTTCGGCTCGCGGGCTGTACCGCCGGTAGGGACTTTCACCCTGCCCTGAAGATACCGATATTCTTTTTACAAGGAAGAGTATACTCCTGTGCGGGGGTAATGTCAAGGGCTGGGAGCCGGGAGCTGGGAGTTCGGAGAGGATTCTTCGGCCTATGGGCCTCAGAATGACATTATTGTCATCCTGAGCGATGCGAAGGATCTTTCTTCCATCTCCCATCTTTAGTCTTAAATCTCAAGTCTTGAAAAATAAAAAGACCGCTTCTGTTTGAAACGGTCTTTGGAATTCTGTTTATTGTGCGCTCAGCATTTCCGCCACTTCTTCCTCGCTGACCATGCCGTTGTTGATCATGGCCTGCACCACGACCTTTTGCCTCTGGATGGCATTGTCCAGATGCTTGGTCAGGGAGTATCTCGACGGTGCCTGCGGAACGCCGGCCAGCAGTGTGGACTGCTTGAAGTCCATGTCCATGGGGGAAATGCCGTAATACCCCCAGCTGGCGGGCCCGATGCCCGTATAGCCGTCGCCGTAGTAGATCACATTGACGTACAGTTCCAGGATCTCATCCTTGGTGTACAGCTTCTCCAGATCCCGGGCAACCAGCAGTTCCGCCACTTTCCTGGAAATCGTCTTCTCCCCGGAGAAACACAGGTTCTTTGCAACCTGCTGGGTGATGGTGCTGCCGCCCTGGGCGTATTCTTTTTTCTCTATGTCCGCTTTCAAAGCCCGGATAATTGCTTTCAGGTTGAAGCCGTCATGCTCGTAGAAATGGGGATCCTCCACCGCCACAATGGCGTCCTGGAAATAGTCCGAAACGTACTGCAGGGGAATGTAGTCCTCTGACCACTCCACCTTGTCCACGCGGCTGATCAGATCTTCGTTTTCCAACGTAGTCTTGTAGAGGTTGTAGCCTGAATAGAAGTACCATCCAGCCACCGCCGCCAGTCCGATCAGGGCCAGCGTCAGCAGCACAATTATCAGCTTGATAAAGAACTTGGCAATCTTCTTTAACAATTAGCTCACTACCTCTTCTTAACTTTGAGTCTGGGGCCTTTGCCCAGAACCTTTTTCTTGTCTTCGATCTTGATGTCACAGTCATCCCGCAGGTCCTTGACGAACTGCACTCTTTCTTCCTTGCTTTCGAAGATCTGGTCACTGGGGATGATAAAGGGAGTAGGATTGGAATCGTCGTAGATGAGGACGTACTTGCCCGTATCCTCTACCCAAAGCACTCTCTTGTACGCGGCTCTCCGGGTCACCTGAGCAGGCATTTTCTGTTCAATGACATTCTGTCCGAAAGACAGCGTCACTTCTCCTTCCCGGACCCGTTCACCGGATTCCCGGATCTCCTTTTTCGCATGAGCCCGGAACCGGATATTCATGATCCACGGAAAACCGACGATCCAGACGAGACATGCCGCCACGAAAATGACAATCACAAGTATATTGGAGATATACTGTCTCAGTGAATGGGCGGCCAGCGCCAGAACGAGAATGCCGGCGACTCTCTCTATCAGCACCAGCAGCCGAAAACTCCTCATATGGGAAAATTCGTAGGCTCTGACGCGGTAATAATCATCATATTTAAGATTGTACTTAAATGTCATTTATTTCACCTCACGCTATATTGGAAATCGGAATATTCAAAAGCATTGCCAGAATCATGGGAACGACCGCCAGCAGCAGCCTTCCGGTGTTCATGACCCCGGTCTCATAGATGTCCGGATACAGTCCCACCAGTCTTTTCTTCAGCCACTCATTCAGGCGGACGAAGTGCTCTCCCCGGTCGGAGATGTGAACGATTACACAAAAAATGGCCAGTGCTGCCAGGATGATCGTGGTATTGAAACCCCAGAAATTAATCATGACATTTACTACAAAACAGAACGGCATTACACCCAAATAAACGAACTTCCGTTTTACTCCGCTCATCTTTCTGTAACCTCACTTTTCAGAATGAATTTATTATACACTATGTATGCATTAAATAAAAGCGAAAAGTTTGTGACAACCCGGCTTTTTGACACAAGAAAAACTGCTGACCCTATGATGGCTTATAGCTCTCCGATCAGCAGCTCCAGAGCGATTCGGCTGTCCATGTCCCCGCTTTTGATTTTTTTGTCGGCAGAGTAGATTTTTCCCAGGATTTCCTTGAGCGCAGCCTCGCTGTATTTCCGCCCGGCCGCCAGGAAACGGTCCACCTGAAAGTCCCGTGCGCCCAGAATCCGCGCGATCTCTTTTTTGTTCTTTCCTTCCGCCAGCAGCTGCTTCGTGCCCAGAATCTTTTCATACTGCCCGCTGAGCAGTGCCAGGATCCGGTACTCGCTTTCCCCGTAGAGGAACATGTCCGTGAGCATGTCGAAGGCGGCTTTTTTATTGCCCCTTCCCAGATTATCGATGAGGGTGAAGACATTGGTGTCCGTATTTCCGCTCATGGAAATCTGGATATCTTCCCGAGAGATCACATCCCCCTCGCTGTGGAGGATCACCTTGCTGATGTCATTTTCAAAATGGTACAGGCTGTAATCCGAATCCTTGTCGTAATAGCCGGACTCCTCGATCATCTGCTGCAGTTCCCGCTCCCCGATCTGCTTCTTGTGGCTGCGGATCCGCTTCCGGATCCACTTTTTCAGATCCGGGGGTGCCAGCGGTGTGAATTCGTAAACCTTGCCGCTGTTAGCCACGGCTTTATAGAGGGCTTTGCGCTTGTCGATCTTCTCGCCGCAGACCAGCACCAAGATGGTGGTGGGCGACGGGTTTTTAATGTAACCGGTCAGGGATTCCTCCCCGTCAGCGGCAGTCCGCCCTCCCAGGGAAGGCGGATCGTCCACGACGATGACCTTTCGTTCGGAAAACAGGGGCAGGGTCTCGCAAGCTTCCTCGATCCGGTAGAAATCTGCTTCGTTCCCGTCGAATTCCAGCACGTCAAACTGCCGGGACACTTCGGTGGCGTAGCGGTCCGCCACTGC
>JAFWFI010000066.1 GCA_017515705.1 Bacillota bacterium | reverse complement strand
CATTACAAGGCTGGTTTTGCGGAACCCATCCCGCCATTCGCGGAGCTGACCTCCGCCGGGTACCACCTTATAATGAAGAAACTGAGTGCCGGCTTCCGGAGTCGAACCGGATCAGCCGCTGCCGGCATGAGTGCGGGCCCCCTGGCCCGCTGGGTATTACTTATAGGTAATAATCAGAATTTGACGCCCAGATCCTCCGCCAGCTTCTGCAGGATGCTCCTGATGTTCTTCAACTCCCTGGCGATGTCGTGGATTTCCTGGCTTTCAACAAATCCCTCCTTCGCTTCTGGTATTTGCTCCTTGCTTTCTTTCTGCACCTCCGCCTTCGTTTTCTTCTGCACGTTTGCAACCTTGGTCCGTTTTACTCTTTTTTCACAAAACTCTTTATAGTTTTTTGTCGTTTTAACTCGTGAAATTGTGTGCGGTGAAAAGCCGTTTAGTTCATGTATCCGGCTCGGTGTCACATCCCTCTCCAGGGCTTTTTTCATCATGTCGTAATCCGCATTTGTCACTGGCACGCCTTGCGGCATCCTCTCTCCCTCCTTTTTCTTCTATCAGATCTTTGTCTCCCATTCCGTCCCGCTCATCTGCTCCGGTGTCGGTTTTGCTGTCCAGCACCTCCAGACGGTTCCGAAATAATGCACCGAGCAGTGATGATCCGCATTGTCAATGTCCGCTTTTACCCTGAACAGGATCATGTCCTCATGGTTCCAGTCCTCGTACGGCACCGGCAGCGCAATGTTTAAGTATGGTTCGTGGTCTTTCGTATATGGCCAGTTCACTTCAAGCCACACATAATCCGCTTTTCTGATCTCGTCCAGGGTCATCAGCTGCGGCGTCTGGTTTGATTTCAGCAGTTTGATCGTATCATTTACCAGCTTATCCTGTGCACAATACAGCCCGATCGTGTACTCACATTCCACCCAAGCCTCAGACATTCCGACCGGAAGGCTTCTGCACTCTCTGCAACGTTCCCAGGCTTTGATGATCTTCTCTATATCGTCCA
Source organism: Bacillota bacterium (assembly GCA_017515705.1). Taxonomy (GTDB): domain Bacteria; phylum Bacillota; class Clostridia; order Peptostreptococcales; family Anaerovoracaceae; genus RUG14258. The sequence goes on along the minus strand of JAFWFI010000066.1, from coordinate 2,668 downwards.
CTCTATCCGCTCCTTTAACGAACTAATAAATGTCATCTCCGCCGTCATGCCACTCAAACATGAACGGCTCTTTTTCTCTCAAAAACGCTTCGATTTCTTCCGTGCTCATTTCTTCCACGCTCTTTTCTCCGTCACCGTCCTTCCGAAACATCTTTGCCGTTTCGTGTATCGCATCAGAGAACAGACTTGCATAAAATTCCTTGCAATCATCGCAAATATAGTCTGTTGCTTTTCTTGGTTCGACTTCTTCTTCCTTGTCGCAAAAGCAACAATGAACCATCACTTTCATTCTCTAATCTCCTGTTCCGGTCGCTCCTTTAACGAAGTATTAGCTTCCATACACAAGCCGTTTTATAAAGTCTTGAACACTTTGGATTTTTTCTAACCGCTTTCGGATTTCTCCGCACTTTACTTCTCCGTCAACGGTTGCGACAATCCATAGTTTCAATTCTTCAAGGGTCTGATTCGCTTGTTCCTTTGATGCAATAACATCAGCCATTTGCTTCGCTCCTTTAGTGACTTAATACGTAATAATTGTGCTTATTATCCCAATCACTAAGATAAACACCACTCCACAGACTACCGATAACATCGGTTTACCAATTTCGACACCGTAAATAATTCCAATGAAAGAGCCGATAAGTAATACAAACCCAACCACAATAAGAAGAATGATTCCTATGTTTTTGATAAGCTCAATGAGAAAATCAACGATCATTCCCGTCACCTTCCTTATTGCCAAACAAAAACTCGAAAAACTCTCGTCTTGCCCTTGCGTATCCGTCCATTTCTGCCCTATACAAAGCCGATTCCTGTTTTACTGCCGTTTCCCATTTTTCAGTTACATCAATGCCATGATCAACCATGTTTTTTGCATACAGATACGCCATGCTCAATGTCTGCGTGTCCTCTTCTGCGAGAAGTTTCAGAATTGCTTCTTTCGTTATCTTTTGCGTTGCCATCGTTCGCTATCCTCCTGTCATCTATACTTGCACGAAAAGCATAGATTTCGTGTAACTGTACTTACACGAGTGCAAGTTTCGTGTAAGTCCGTGTTAGTTCGCTATGCTCCTATTTAGTGATCTCCCGCAGCTGGCCCGCGATTGGATTGAAGAGCCACAGATCCCCGCCGACCACGTGGGCCACCGCCTGGGCCTTTTCCTTTTCCCTGGTCTTCCAGGCGTCGTACGGTGATCCGCTCCATCTCAGCTCTGTGCTGTACGGGATGCGGCCCACCAGGTATTCCGCACCCCGTTTGATGATCACCACCGTGCACTTCCGGATGTTCATTCATCATCCTCCGCGCCCAGCATCTTCCGGATCCGCTTCCGCAGTTTCATGATGCCCACATTTTCCGCTGCTACTATCGATGTCTGAAGCATTGCCGCCTTAATGCCTGATGAACTGAACGTTGTGATTCGCTGATCTTTCTGGCAGTCCAGCGCAGCCTTGTCCACAATCCGAAGGAGGTCTTCCCGTGAGTACAGGTGGAGAAATTGCTTCATGAACTGCTCGCCTGTCTGGACGGATTTCGCTTCTATTTTTCCCGGGCTGTCCTGTTCCTCGAACGTTTGCGCCTCCGCCAGCTCCGCCGGCGTCACGTTCGCGATGCACTGGACCGGCTGCAGATCCGGCTCCACCTCCGGCACCTTGTCCACCTTCTCGACCTTGGCGGTATACTTCCGCGGCCGCCCGGTCTTCGCCGGCGGTGCCTTCGGCAGGTCCTTTAGCGGCTTCAGCACCTCCGCCAGTTCCGGCATCTTCGTCTCGCAGTAATGCCGCACCGCGTTGTACGCTTCCCAGGGATTCTTGTACCCCTCCGCCTTCATGTAGGCAATCACGCTGCCGCCGTTTTTGATTTCCTTCGCCAGGGCCCGCGCCAGCACGGCCCGGCTGACCGGTTCCTTCGGGGCTGCTGCCACTTCGTCCACCGTCACCACCGCCGCGTTCTTCCCGTCGTGCTTCGCGTCCCATTCCCTCATGCACTTATAGGAGCAGAACCACTTCGTGCGCTGGCCGGTCTTCCGGCGCTTGTAGGCCCATTCCTCGCCGGCGTACAGTTCTTTCCCGCACACCGCGCACTTCTTCTCTTTCGGGTCTCTCGATTCAGGCATCCGGCTCCGCCTCCTTCTCCCGGATCAGCTCGTCCATCGTCACCTGGTCGGTGCCCACCACAAACCCGTCCGGCGAGCACTTCATAATGATCCCGACCTTCTTTTGGCATTTGATATTGCCTTTCGCGCCGATCTTCACCGCCACGTCCGGCTCGATCTCCGGGTGGAAGATCACCTCCCCGTTTTCGTCCTGGCCTTCCATCAGCGTGATCTCGATCTTTCCGCTGATGGTTCCGGTATTCAGCCGCTTGCTCACCATCTGGCGCATACAGCTTTTAATCGCCGTGTCCATCGCTTCCCGGAACTCGTTAAACAGTTCACAGTCCAGCGTCAGCTCCTGCGGTTTCATGGTTGATCACGCTCCTTTTAAATATTCAGAAAGCCCATTCTGCTTTCATTGATCGCCGCCGCGCGGTTCCGCGCCACCTGCTCCGCTTCCCAGCGGACCTGCTCCAGATCTTCCTTTCGGTCTCTGTACATTTCTTCCATGGCGTTGGCCGCCTGGCGGAGCATCTTGGTAATCTCGTCTTCGTAGACAGTGCTCTTTTTCTTCT
>JAFWFI010000065.1 GCA_017515705.1 Bacillota bacterium | reverse complement strand
GCGCCCGGCGATACCCTGACAGCGGGTTCGATCATGATGGAGGAAGAGGATACCTTTTATATCGAGCCGGCTCTGGAAGGCGGGGCGGAAATCAATATCAAGCTGATTCCGGCAACGAATGCGGGCATCGATGCCGAAGCGGAAGATCTGATGGAATCCGTCGACCCGAAGAATGCAGTTCTGGATGTGGATATCAACGGCACAGAGCCGACGGAATGCGGACTGGTGCCGGGAGAATACATGGTCTGCGCCACCGTGGTGAAAGGCGGGACCGGAACGGTTCTGCTGCGGGTAGGCCGGGCTCCCAGCCCCTGGACGCTGGCACCCACCGGAAAGGATGCGGCTGCCGGAGCCGGAATGGACAAGTTTGAAGTGCCGGACGGCGTGGAGACCAGCCTGGGTCAGATCGTTCCCCTGTCCTTCGGGTATCAGGATGGAGTGGTGGAAGCGGATATCTCTGCGGCTGCAGTGGAAATGCGTGCGCGCAAAGGCCTGACGGAGCTGTATCCGGATGTTTCCTTCGATGAAAATGACTACGAGTACGAGTGGAGCCGGGACATCGGCGATGTCACCGTGAAGTGCTTCGGCAACCGGGACGGTGAGGCTACCAAGACCGTCTGGACCGACGGGGATTACAGTTATGCGCTCCTGGCATACGGCGCCGGCGGGGACGACGATTACGGTCTGTCCGTGGAAGACCTGGACGCACTGGTGGAAAAAATCAAATAGGAGTATGACAAAATGAGAAAGAATAACGGGAGGCACCCAAAGCGTTTTTGGATGCCGGCTTTACTGATTTGCATTTTTATGATTCTGGGCGGGCTGAGCAGCGTGGCTTTTGCCGAAACGTGGCCTTCTCCATCCCAGGATTTTGACGATCTGGATCCGGCCGCATGGTATATTGCAGGAACAGATTATGTGATTCGGGAAGGGCTGATGAAAGGCGTGGGAGAGAAACGTTTCGGGCCGGATGAACAGATTACCCGGGGGATGGTGGTGACCATTCTGTACCGGGCGGAGGGAGAGCCTGCGACTTCGGAGGCTCCCTTCACGGACCTGACGGCGGACTGGTATAAGGACGCTGTCGGCTGGGCCGCATCGGAGGAAATCGTCAAGGGCACTTCCGAAACCACCTTTGCGCCGGATGACCCCGTGACCCGGGAGCAGATGGCGACCTTCCTGTACAGATACACGAAGTACAAAGGCGCCCCCATATCGGAACCCCAGATCCCGGCGGACATGTTCGAGGACCTGGACCAGATCAGCGACTTCGCCCTAAACTCCATGCCCTGGGCCATTGGAGAAGGACTGATGAAAGGCGTAAGCAATAAGAAACTGGAGCCGAAGGGCACCGCAACCCGGGCTCAGGTCGCCGTGCTGCTGCAGCGGTTCTTCAGCAAGGAGGTGCCGGAAAAGGAGGAAGCTATAGCTTTGTATCTGGGCGTGAAGGACTACGGCAAAGAGGAAATCAACAAGGATACCAAGGACAGTTTTCTGTACCGATTCGAAATCGACGGGACGGAGCGGGCCCTGAAGATCAAAAAAGAGGACGGGTATCCCATCCAGAACATGCTGAAAGAAGGGTACCGGTTTATAATCACCCTGGACGGGGATACCGTGACTTCGGCGGAGGAGCTCCCCGGCGATGACGGGGCATCCTACGAACCGCCGGTCAGCGGCACTCCGGGGCTGAAAACCGTGAAGAACTTCCTGAAGACTGCCCTGGAGCCTGCGGGCACGACCCTGTACATTTACGGCGGTGGCTGGGATTGGCAGGATGAAGGCTCCGCCATCCAGACTCGGACCATCGGCGTGTCCCCGGACTGGGTGAAGTTCTTCAATGAAAACGATGTGAACTATACCTATAAGGAAGAGGACAACGATCCGGCAAAAGCGGATCCCGAGAACAGCTATTATCCCTATGGCGGGTATAACGAATACTATTACGCCGGTCTGGATTGTTCCGGATTCGTGGGCTGGACGGTCTACAATACCTTTGAGACGGAAAGCGGCCTGCCCGGTTATGTAGGCGGTTCCACCGGCTTTGCGAAGCGGCTGGCGGGCAAGGGCTGGGGCGAATGGTCCCAGGATGTCAGCGGGCTGAAGCCCGGGGACGTGATCAGCATCAAGGGCCATGTCTGGATCTCCCTGGGAACCTGCAGTGACGGCAGCATCGTACTGGTGCATTCCACTCCGGCCAGAAGCCGGACGAATCAGCCCGGAGGCGGCGTGGAAATCAGCGCCATCGGCACAGCCAAAGACTGCGAAGCCTACCGGCTGGCGGACAAATACATGTCGGAGAACTATCCAGCCTGGTATGAGCGTTATCCGATCTACCTCTGCGACCCGAATGTCTACCTGACTATTGAAGGAGAGAACGCCGGACGGTTCCGGTGGGATCCGAATTCGGAAGCCGGGCTGAAAGATCCGGAAGGACTGCAGTCCATGACCCCGGCAGAGGTGCTGGAAGAATTGTTCAAATAAGCGGGGAGGCTCAGGACCGGGAGCCGGAAAATGAAAGAGAAAAAAAGAAGACCCTTCGGGCGCTCGGAGGGTCTTTTTGAGTCAATGGGGACGGTTCTTTTTGACTCATTGAGTTCACAAAAAGGAGAAATCCCGCAAACGGGGGAGAATGCGGGATTTATGTTCTTTTGTTGTAGGGTGGTTAGGTTTTTTCTTTACACCCATAGGATAACGCTGCAATATGGCAGTTTTATGAACGATGGGGGAAAAAACGGTGAGGTCTTTTTTATAAAAATGTTACAGCAGGGGCACGAAGACCTTCATGAAGCCCCGGAACAATTTGATGAAAATGTTCACGTTGCTGCACTGTTCCTCCGTCACCGGCTTGCAGTCTTTCAGCATGTCCATGTAGTCCGCCTTCAGCTGGCTCACCGCAGAGCAGCGGTACAGGTAGGTCCCGCATTCGAAATGCAGGTAAAGGCTGCGGTAGTCCATGTTCACCGTCCCCACCGTGGCGGTATCGTCATCGCAGAGAAAGGTCTTGGAGTGGATGAAGCCGGATTCGTATTCGTAGATCTTCACCCCGGCCTGGATCAGTTCCAGGAAATTCGCCTGGCTGCAGATGCGGATGTACCATTTATCGTACTGGTGTGGAGTGACGATCCGCACATCCACCCCGTTTTTCGCCGCCAGGGCCAGACAGGTGGTCAGCTCGTTGTCGATGATCAGGTACGGGCTGCTGATGTAGATGTAGCGCTTCGCCTTGTTGATCATGTTCAGGTACACCATTTCCGCCTGAATCTCGCTGTCCAGGGGGCTGTCGCCATAGGGCATGACGTAGCCGTCGTTGCCGAAGGGACGGGTGCTGTAGATGTAGGGAGCATAACGGCTGTAAGGGAAGCTTTCGTAATCCCCGCAGAGGTTCCACATCTGCATGAACATTACGGTCAGGGTCCAGACCGCTTCTCCCCGGAGCATGACCCCGCTGTCCTTCCACTGTCCGAAAGGATGGGTCACGTTCATGTATTCGTCCGACAGGTTGATGCCGCCGGTGAATCCCACGTTGCCGTCGATGACGGTGATTTTCCGGTGATCCCGGTTATTGGAGATCGGGACGCTGAAGACATGCGCCCGGAATGGATTGAAGACCCGGCAGTTGATGCCGAATTTCCGGATCAGGGTGTGGCTGTATTTCGGCGGCAGCTTCATCACGCAGCCGATATCATCGTAGATGATCCTCACTTCCACGCCTTCGCGGACTTTCCGCTGGAGTATCTCCAGAATGTTGTCCCACATGTAACCGTTTTCGATGATGAAATATTCCATGAAGATGAACTGCTGGGCTTTGTCCAGTTCTTCCAGCAGCCGTTCAAAGAACTTTTCCCCGGGACTGAGGTATTCGGTCTCGGTGTTTTTATACACCGGGAACACGGATGCCGGGACATGGTCGTCCGGGCCGGAACCCCGGTGGGGCGTGCCCAGGTAGTGGACCTGGTTGTAGATGCTCGGGTCCATGGCCTTCAGTTCCTTCAGCACGTCCGGGTCCTGTTTCAGAAGGCCGGCGGTCTCCTTGCTGACGCGGATGTTCTGGGTCTTGATGTGCTTTCCGACCCGGTGGCTTCCGAAAATCAGGTAGAACAGCCCGCCGAAAATCGGAAAGATCAGGATCGGGATGATCCAGGCCAGCTTGTAGGACGGATTTTCTTTTTTATTGATGATGAAGAACACGACGATGATACTGAAGATGGTAAATGCCCAGTGTATGTAAGTATATTTGTCTGTCAGCAGGAAGATCCCCGCCACCATTACCACCAGCTGGAGGAAGACCAGCAGGGCGGCAATGACCAGCCGGTTCGTCATGAATTTGATGATTCTTTCCATAATAACCCCTATGACCCGTTGATTCTGTCGGTATTTTGGATATATAATGAGTCATATTATAATAATATACCACATTATAGCAGAAAAGAAAGGCGGTTGGAATGAATCAGGATGTAATTTTAGTGAATCTTCACGATGAACCGGTAGGGACGGCGACCAAGGAAGAAGCCCATCGCCGGGGAGACCTGCACCGGGCCTTTTCCGTCTTTCTCTATCACGAAAACCGGCTGCTGATCCAGCAGCGGGCCTTTCATAAATACCATTCCGGCGGCCTGTGGGCCAACACCTGCTGCTCCCACCCCCGTCCCGGGGAGGAACTGGAGGATGCTGTTCGCAGGCGGTTGAAAGAAGAAGCCGGCATCGAGTGCGAGGTGAAGGAGGTTTTCTCTTTCGTCTACAAACACCGATTTGCCGAAGACCTGTATGAGCACGAGTTCGACCACGTGTTCCTGGGAGTATACGACGGGGCGTTTATCCCGAACCCGGAGGAAGTAGCGGATTTCCGGTGGATCACCTTCGAAGAACTGAAAGCCGACCTGGCGGATCATTCGGAAAAGTACGCACCCTGGTTCCGGATCGCTGCGCCGAGGGTGATGGAGATGATTTGAAGAAGAAGGATCTGACAGCCGTGAGTCATTAGGGACGGTTCTTTTTGACTCATCAAAAACTCTCATGTCACCATTCCGGTGTTCTGGGGGTTTTTGTATATAGGGGAGAACAGGGGACACAAAATGCTGGTATTGATGTTGGCCTTGGTGGAAACACCGGAAGAGCAGGCACTATTTGAAAAAATCTATTACGCCCACCGGAAGGACATGAAGAAAGCCGCTTACTATATTCTGAAGGATTATCATCTGGCGGAGAATGCGGTGAACGAGGCCTTTTTCCGTCTGGCCCGGCGGTTTTCGTCGTTTGAAATCAACGGTGTGGAAACGGATGAGACCAAGGGACTGGTGATGATCCTGGCGAAGAATGAAGCCCGGAGGATCCTGAAGGAGGAAAAACGGCATCGGGGGAGTTCCCTTTCCTTCGAGGAGGAACTCTGGCAGGAGGATTACAGCCGGGAGGAAAACCTACGGGTGGAAGATGATCATATCCTGACAGACATTAGGGTGCGGAAAGCCCGGAAGGAGATTGAAAACATGGGACCCACCTACCGGGACGTGCTGTATCTTTTCCTGGTGGAAGGGCAGCCGGTCCGGGAAATTGCCGCGGAGCTGGGATTGTCGGTATCCGCAGTGAAGAAACGGCTGGAGCGGGGAAAGAACCTTTTGAAGGAAAGGATGTCAGAATGGGGAGAAGGTGAAGAGGATGAGTAAAAGAAAGCGGACTGCAGGCGTTTTTATCAGCCCGGAATGGGACGAGATCCTGCGGAGCGCCCTTCGGGAATCCGTTCGGTTGGAACTGAGGCAATTGGAAGCCCTGCCGGAAACGGCGGAAATGGGAAGCTTCTCACCGGCTTTCGAGGAGAGGATGAAAAAGATCTTCCCCATGGTCACCCGGCGGTATTCGGCCGTAGGACGGCGAACCGTCCGACGGGCGGCACTGATCGTGGCGATCCTGACCCTGATCCTGGCAGCCTCCGCCATCGTCATCGCCGTCACCGTTCCCCAGATCCATTACATTATTTTCAAAAGCAACATCTCCTGGGATATGCTCTTTGAGCAGGAGGACCCGAACGGAATGGCGGAGCAGGAGTTCCGCCCGATCAAACCGACGTTCCCGGAAGGGTATGAAGTGGTGGAGGAAGAAATCGGTGAGGATCATGATTATTTCATAGTCGCTGTCGATAAATCCGGAAACCGTATTGTTTATGATCAGCATATAGCGGAAGGCATAGGGGCTACCGTGGATTCAGAAGGGGAGTATATCCGGGAAGAAATAATAGATGGACACCGATTTGTGATATCCGCAGATGATCCGACCAGTATGGTCCTCTTTGAAAATGGGTATAGTGTATTTACAATAGCAGGGGATTGCGATGTGAGTATATTAATTGAAATGGGAAGAGAAGTGTTGAAAAAACAATGAATATGTGTTTTATGATCCTCTGGGTTCTTAATGATCTCGGGGGATTTTTCTATTCATAAAAAATTCTAATGTCACCTTTTTGCGATCCGGAGGGTTCCTCTATATAAAGGGGGAATAGAGAGCCCGAAATCATTATAGAAGGGAGGCATGATAAATCAACGTTGGGTTTTCATTGGGATTAGATTCGGGGGAAAAGAAATAGAAAAGATATAGGTTATATTAATATTTGTCTACAGCAGAGAGGAGTAAGACATGAAGAAAAGATTTTTAAGCTTATTGTTGACTGGGGTAATGGTTTTGTCGATGGGGGCAATTGCTTTTGCTGATACTGCGCCTACAGATGGGATGGACCGTGAGCATGAAATCAACGCATGGATCCAGAATTTGAAAGATGTTTCTTCGAAGGACTGGTTTTATCCAATCCTTCCGGGAGTCTACGGAATAATGACAGGGGTTAGTGATACAGAATTTGCGCCTAATCAATCTATGACCCGGGCGATGTTTGCAACTATCCTTTATAGATTGGATGGAGGTAATGGAAAAGGAACGGCTGATGCATTCACGGATGTCCCGGCCGGTCAGTGGTATACAGATGCCGTGAACTGGGCCGCAGAGAACAAGATCGTTAATGGAGTCGGAGAAAAAAAGTTTGCTCCGAATAGCTATGTAACCAGAGAGCAGATGGCGGTGATGCTGAAGAAATTCTCAGAATATAAAAAGGATGAGTTGAGAGTTCGGGAAAAGACACCTACGTATTCCTCTTTCCCGGATGTGGCGACCGTATCTTCCTGGGCCAGGGAGTCCATGAAATGGTCTGTGGAAAAGGGTCTTATGAAAGGCACGACCGTTGGCCTGGAACCTCAGGCGACTGCTACTAGAGCACAGGTTGCGCAGTTAATGTACAATTATATAATAAGCAGATAGACTCTGTGATTCCAGCCGGAAGGGAATAAATCCTTTCCGGCTTTTTATGTATTTTGGCTGTAATTATAACAGGATATTATACATTGATTTTCTCCTATAAATTGCGCATAATACAAATTGGAGGAGAAAATCATGATTATTTCAACGTCTGTACTCATGGATCAACTGAGTCAATACGGTGATCCTGCGGGTAAGGTTTTAAGAATGAAAAAGAATGGGGAACTGTTCCAGCTTACCAGGGGGATCTATGAGACAAATGGGACTGCGCCCGGTTATTGTCTCGCTGGCGCAATTCTTGGACCATCCTATCTGTCTTTCGATTATGCCCTTTCCTATTACGGGTTGATCCCGGAGGCTGTATACTCATTCACATCAGCAACTTTTGGTAAGAAGAAGATAAAGGAGTATGTGAATCATTTTGGACGATATACTTATCGGGATGTACCTTCGGAAGCCTATCCCTTTGGTATCGTTATCAAAGAAGTCCAGGGATATGTTTATCAGATGGCTGGCCCGGAAAAGGCTTTATGCGATAAGCTTTATACAATGCCTCCAGTGACAAGTCAGCGTGAAATTCAGCGGATGCTGTTTGAAGATCTTTGGATTGATCGATCAGCATTTGAGAAGTTGGATTTTAGCGGCATATTAAGCGTCGGGGAAAAGTATCACTGCAATAATCTAAAGTACCTGATGAAGTATATACGGAGGGAAACAAAATGAAAAGTATCATAACCCGTGAGTCAATAGGGACGGTTCTTTTTGACTCACTTTTAATTTGGCTCAAAGCAAAAGAAGGATAATATTGACATAATACCCAATATATTATAAGATTGTTCAGGGGTGATAAAATGCCACGGCAAATCAGAGACTTGGGAGACACAGGATGGGTTCACATAGTTATTCGGGGAATCAATCGAGAGAATCTGTTTTATGACAAGGAGGATTATGAGCGTTTCTTTTCGACATTATATCGTTTTCAGAAGGAAACAGAATCGGCGTTGGCGGCTTGCTGTCTGATGAGTAATCATGTCCATCTTTTACTTTTTGAAAAAACCAATGAACACGCTGAGTTGATCAGGAAGGTTTTGGTCAGCTACGCCTCTTATTACAATAATAAATACAATCGTGTGGGCCATGTGTTCCAAGACCGTTTCCGCAGTGAACCCGTTGAGGATGAGCAGTATTTCTTAAACGTTGTGCGGTATATTTACCAGAATCCTGAAAAGGCGGGAATCTGCAGTGCGGGAGACTATCCTTACACTTATCTAAATGAAGATCATGTTCCGACAGAACTATTCTCCACGCAGGAGGAATGGGAATCATTTTTGGATACGCCCAGTGATGACCGGTTTCTCGATTATGATTCCCGGAAGGGATATACCGATTCTGAAGCGGTGAAACTGATAGAATCGATTACAGGTAACAGCAACCCGCAAAAGCTTCAAAGCACAGAAAGAATACAAAGGGATGAGGTACTTCGACAGCTGAAGGGGAAGGGGCTGACAATACGTCAGATCAATCGCTTAACGGGGATAAACCGGAATATTGTGCAGCGAGCATGAGTCAAAAAGAACCGTCCCCATTGACTCTCGATCACCTTTGACGAACTGAGAAAAGACCTGGCGGATCATTCGGAAAAGTACGCACCCTGGTTCCGGATCGCTGCGCCGAGGGTGATGGAGATGATTTGAAGAAGAAGGATCTGACAGCCGGATGCTGTGTTTGTTACGATTTTGTGATTTTTCAATCACCCACTTTTCTTTCTTCCCGAATTATGGTATAAATGTGAAGTGAACAAATCTATACAAGTATAAGAAAGGAACGAATAAAACGATGTATAAAAAAATACTCGCATTGACACTGGCGTTCGCCATGGTGTTCTCCCTGAGCGCCTGCAGCTCCAGTAAAGTGGAAACTTCCGAAAAACAGTACGATTACGACCTGTCCGAATACGTAACCGTAGGCGAATACAAGGGCATCGAAGTGGAACGGGTAGACCCCACCGAGGTCACCGATGAAGATGTTCAGGCGGAGATTACCAGCGTACTGGAATCCAAGATTACCTGGGAAGAAGTGGACCGGCCCGCACAGGAGGGCGACAAGGTCAACATCGACTATGAAGGCAAAGTGGACGGGCAACCCTTTGAAGGCGGCAACGCCCAGGGGTATGACCTGACCTTAGGCGACGGCGCTTTTATCGAAGGCTTTGAATCCGGTCTGGTAGGCGCCAATAAGGGCGACACCAAGGAACTGGAACTGACTTTCCCGGATCCTTATGTAAACAATGAAGAACTCTCCGGCAAGCCGGTGGTATTCACCGTTAAGGTCAACAGCATTTCCGAGGAAAAAGTACCGGAACTGAACGATGATTTCGTGAAGTCCCTGAAGGAAGACTACAAGACCGTGGATGAATACGAAGCGGCGGTCCGGGCGGACCTGGAAAAACAGGCGGAAGAATCCGCAAAGCAGGCGATGATGTCCTCTGCATGGCAGAAGGTGCTGGACGGCAGTGAAGTCATCAAATACCCGGAAGAAGAAGTGGCGGCCAAGACCCAGGAAATGAAGGATTACTACCAGCAGTATGCGGAAAGCTACGGCATGAAGTGGGAAGATTTCATTTCCATGACCGGCATGACGGAAGAAGAGTTTAACGAAGAAGCCAAGACCTATGCGGAAGAAAGCGTTAAGGAAGAGATGATCATGTACTCCATCGTCCGCAACGAAAACATCTCCGTGACGGAAAAGGAATACGAAGAGGAAGCCCAGAAATACGTGGATTCCCTGGGTTATGAGTCCATCGAAGCCCTGGAACAGGCTTATGACAAGGACACCATCATCACCAGCATCCTCTGGAACCAGGTATTTGAATTCCTGCTGGATAATGCAAAGATCGTAGAACCGGGCGCCGGCGCAGATGAAGAAGGCGCAGCGGCGGAAGAAAGCACCGAGCAGCCGGCTGATGCAAATGCGGCAGAAGAACCTGCAGCAGAACCTGCGGCTGAACCGGCAGAAGAAGCGGCTCAGGGCGAATAATCCGGCTCATTCGAAAAAACCATTTGAACGCAGACGGGTTTAATGGTATAATTAGCGAACAAAATAATAACTCAGATGAAAAGGCGATGAAGGAGAGGACCGGGAACGGAATCTTTCAGAGAGCTGCCGGGTGGTGTGAGGCAGCAGAGGAAAGTCCCAGGGTCTATGGCTCCGGAGCTGAAGGTTCGAGGCGAAAGCGGGTAGGGCCTTACGCAGGGTGCGGCGTTAATGCACAGGACTTGTTGGAGTCTGCAGAGAGGCAGTAAAAACTGCAATTTGAGTGGTACCGCGGGAAATGACCCGTCTCAACGGATGTTGAGGCGGGTTTTTTGATGAAAACAACGGAGGTAAGAGAGATGAAAAAAGACAGAATCGAAACCAGATGCGTGCAGGGCGGATATACCCCGGGGAACGGTGAACCCCGTCAGATCCCCATCATTCAGAGCACGACCTTTAAGTATGCTACCAGCGAAGACATGGGCAAACTCTTCGACCTGGAGGCGGAAGGCTATTTTTATACCAGGCTGCAGAATCCCACCAACGACATGGTGGCGGCGAAGATCTGCGCCCTGGAAGGAGGCACTGCGGCCATGCTGACCAGCTCCGGCCAGGCGGCGTCCTTCTACAGCGTTTTCAATATCGCCGGCTGCGGGGACCACGTGGTGGCCTCTTCCACCATCTACGGCGGCACCTATAACCTGTTTGCCGTGACCATGAAACGGATGGGCATCGAGTTCACTTTCGTGGATCCGGACTGCTCCCCGGAGGAATTGGATGCGGCGTTTAAACCGAATACCAAAGCCGTGTTCGGCGAAACCATTGCGAACCCGGCGCTGATCGTTCTGGATATCGAGAAATTTGCGAAGGCGGCCCACGCCCACGGCGTGCCCCTCATCATCGACAATACGTTTGCCACACCCATCAACTGCCGGCCTTTCGAGTGGGGCGCCGACATCGTGACTCATTCCACCACGAAATACATGGACGGCCACGGCGCGGGCGTTGGCGGCTGCATCGTGGATTCCGGCAATTTCGACTGGATGGCCCATGCGGACAAGTTCCCGGGGCTGACCACGCCGGATGAAAGCTACCACGGCATCGTTTATGCAGAGCGTTTCGGGCAGGGCGGCGCCTTCATCACCAAGGCCACGGCTCAGCTGATGCGGGACTTCGGATCCATCCAGTCTCCCCAGAATGCGTTCCTGCTGAACCTGGGGCTGGAAAGCCTGCATGTGAGGATGAAGCGGCACTGCGAAAACGCTCAGAAGGTGGCGGAATTCCTGGACAAGCACGAGAAGGTCAGCTGGGTGAATTACGCCGGCCTTCCGGGAAATAAATACTACGAACTGGCACAGAAGTACATGCCGGACGGCACCTGCGGCGTCATCAGCTTCGGGGTTGCCGGAGGGCGGGAAGCGGCCTCTGTCGTGATGAAGAACCTGAAGGTGGCGGCCATTGAGACCCATGTGGCGGATGCCCGGACCTGCTGTCTGCACCCGGCCAGCGCCACTCACCGCCAGATGAACGATGAAGAACTCCTTGCCGCCGGCGTCTCCCCGGACCTGATCCGGTATTCCTGCGGCATCGAAAACGCCGATGACCTGATTGAGGACCTTGACCAGGCATTGAACGCCATTTAAAACAGAAAGACGAAAGACAGGAGAAGAGAAATGCCTATTAAAATACCCAACGAACTGCCTGCATTTGAAACACTGACCAACGAGAACATCTTCGTGATGACGGAGACCCGGGCCATCACCCAGGACATCCGTCCACTGAGGATCATCCTGCTGAACCTGATGCCCACCAAGATCGCCACAGAGACCCAGTTCAGCCGCCTTTTGGGGAACTCCCCCCTTCAGGTGGAACTGGAACTGGTGAGCACGGATTCCCATAAGCCGAAAAACGTGTCGGAAGAACATATGCTGGCCTTCTACAAGACCTTTGACGAAATCAAGGACGAGAAATACGACGGTATGGTCATCACCGGGGCGCCGGTGGAGCAGATGGACTATGAAAACGTGGAATACTGGGAGGAACTCTGCAAGATCATGGAGTGGTCCAAGACCCATGTCCACAGCACCCTGCACATCTGCTGGGGCGCACAGGCCGCACTGTATTACCACTATGGGATCCCCAAGATCCCCCTGGACAGGAAGCTGTTCGGCGTGTTTGAGCATCAGACAGAAGTGCAGAACCACCTGCTGTTCCGGGGCGCCGATGACATTTTCTATGTGCCCCATTCCCGCCACACCACGGTGGACCGGAAAGACGTGGAAAACTGCAGCGAGCTGAAAATCATCGCCTCTTCCCCCGACGCCGGGGTTTACGTGGCGGAGCATGACGGGGGAAAACAGTTCTTTGTCATGGGTCACCCGGAATACGATCCCCTGTCCCTGAAGGCCGAATACGACCGGGACGTGGCGGCGGGCCTGCCCATCAACATCCCGAAGAATTACTACCCCGGGGACGATCCGGCGAAGATGCCGGTGGTGCGGTGGAGGACTCACGCCAACATGCTCTATTCCAACTGGCTGAACTACTTTGTTTACCAGACGACCCCGTATGATATCAATACCGTGGGGCAGCCCATTTCCTTTGGAGTATAGTCCGGCTGAAATATGAACTTTTGCTGAAAAGGGTTGACTTCACTGCTTTAGCACGGTAAAATTCTAAACGTAAGTTGATTTTAAACAACCCAAATATGAATTAATGGAGGAGACAATGAAGAAATTATTAGCACTGACCCTGGTGGCTGTTATGATTATCGGCATGCTGGCTGCCTGCGGTTCTTCTGAAGAAGCTGCCGGTGGAGACGAAAGCTCCGGCGCAGACATCACAACATTAAAAGTAGGATTTGATGCGGAATATCCGCCTTACGGCTATATGGACGACGAAGGCAACTACACCGGCTTCGACCTGGAACTGGCCCAAGGAGTTTGTGATTACTATGGATGGGAATTCGAACCCGTTCCGATCGATTGGGATTCCAAGGATATGGAACTGGATTCCGGCGCCATCGACTGTATCTGGAACGGTTTCACCATGACCGGCAGAGAAGACCAGTACACATGGTCCATCCCATACGTGGACAACTCTCTCGTGCTCATGACCGCTGTGGATTCCGGCATTAACGGCGTTGGCGACCTGGCGGGCAAGAAAGTCGGCGTGCAGCAGGCTTCCTCCGCAGACACTTTCCTGACGGAAGAAGAAGGCGCTAAATTAAAGGAAACCTTCGCGGATACCCTGTATTTCAACAGCTACAACACCGCTTTCGTGGAACTGCAGTCCGGCTCCGTTGACGCAGTCATCGTGGACATCGGCGTAGCGAAGTACCAGGTAGCTTCCAGAGGCGACGGCAAGTACAAGATCTGTGACGAACCGGTTTCCACCGAACAGTATGCAATCGGCTTCAAGAAGGGCAACGAAGAACTCAGAGACAAGGTTCAGGACGGTCTGCTGAAGCTGGTAGTGGACGGCACATTTGAAGAACTGGCTGCGAAGTATGAACTGAGCGATATGGTCATCCTGAAGAAGGGTGAAGTGGATAACGGCCAGGATCCGGATGACGACACCGTTTACGATGAGAATCAGCCGATCGGTGAACAGTAAGCCGGCCATATTTACATAAAAGAAATCAATGCTTTATGGGCTGCCCGAGGGTGGGCAGCCCATACTTCTATGGAGGAAAGACATGTCTCTATCGATTATGCTCAGTCAGCTGAGCGTCGGGATGGTGCGGGCAGTAGGCATCTTTGCACTGACACTGCTGTTCTCCCTGCCTCTCGGCATGCTGATTGCATTTGCCCGGATGTCCAAGAACGCTATTATCAAAAACATCGCCCGGGTATATATTTCCGTGCTGCGGGGCACGCCGCTGATGCTTCAGCTTTTGGTGGTCTACTTTGCCCCCTTCTATCTGTGGCACGCCAATATCAGCGGTTATCGTTTTGCTGCGGTCATCATCGGGTTTTCATTGAATTACGCCGCGTATTTCGCGGAGATCTACCGGGGCGGGATCCAGTCCATTCCCCAGGGACAATATGAAGCGGCCCAGGTGCTGGGGTATTCCAAGTCCCAGACCTTTTTCCGCATCGTGCTGCCCCAGGTAGTCAAGAACATCCTGCCGGCGGTGACCAACGAGGTCATCACCCTGGTCAAGGATACATCCCTGGCCTTCGCGCTGGCATACCAGGAAGTTTTCACTTTGGCGAAGCAGATCGCTGCGGCTCAGACCAATTTCATACCGTTTGTCGTCGCCGCCATATTCTATTATGTTTTCAATGTGCTGGTGGCCTTTGTCATGGAGCGGATCGAAAGCAAAATGGATTATTACCGATAGGAGGAGAGAGGAATGAAAATCTTAGAGATCAACAACAGCCGGAAGCATTTCGGCGATCTGGAAGTCCTGAAGGACATCTCCCTGTCGGTAGAGAAGAATCAGGTGGTTTCCATCATCGGGCCTTCCGGTTCCGGGAAGTCCACGCTCCTTCGCTGTGCGACGCTGCTGGAGACCCTGGACGGGGGAGACCTGATTTATCTGGGAGACTATGCGGCCAAAGCGGATGAAAACGGCAATGCGGTATACGCATCGCCGGAGGAACTGAAGAAGATCAAGATGAATTTCGGGCTGGTGTTCCAGAACTTCAACCTGTTCCCCCACTATTCCGTACTGAAGAACGTTATGGAAGCGCCGGTGCTGGTGCAGAAAAGGAACAAGGAAGAAGTGAAGGCGGAAGCCATGGAACTTCTCCGGAAGATGGGGCTGGAGGACAAGGCGGACGTTTACCCCTACCAGCTGTCCGGCGGGCAGCAGCAGCGGGTATCCATTGCCCGGGCCCTGGCCATGAAACCCAACATCCTCTTTTTCGACGAGCCTACCTCGGCACTGGATCCGGAACTCACCGGAGAGATCCTGAAGGTTATCAAGGACCTGGCGGCGGAACACATGACTATGGTCATCGTCACCCACGAAATGGCCTTTGCGAGGGACGTGTCCGATTACATCATCTTTATGGACGGGGGCGTCATCGTGGAGGAAGGCACACCGGACCAGGTCATCAACCACCCAACCCAGGAGCGTACGAAGCTGTTCCTGAGCCGGTTCAAGAATGATTGAGCCGGGAGAGGGGCTTCGGCCCAACAGAAAAGAATAAGGCGGGGAAAATTCTCCTCGCCTTTTTTATCTCCAGATTACGTATAGCCATAATAAGCACAATAGCAAAACGCCGGCGGCTGCCAGAATGGAAGGGACATGCCGGCGCCAGCCTCCGGTTTTTTTACCGGAGTTTTTTTGATTGTTTTTTCCCGACTGCGGACGGTTTTCGATTGGCTTCGCGAAGACCGGACTGAAACCGGTGCCGGTGGCTTCCAGGATCTCCACGTCGCTTTCATTAATAACCGTGTAACGGATCCCGGGGTCTGCAGACTCTGTTTCGGGTTCCGGGGCGGCTTTCGGTGAAGGCGCTTCCGGGCTTTCAGCTGTTTCGGCGGCCGCTTCATCAGGGGTCGGCTCCGCGAAAGATTCCGGCCGCTGGGATTTGTATTTTTCAATCAGTTCCCGGACCTGCACTTCAATGGGTATTTCCTCCCGCCGGGGAGATTCCGCCGGGGGGTTCTCCGGGGCTTCCGGCGCCTTTGGAACTTCCGGTTCCGCCGGGGGATTTTCCGGGGGAGTGTTCTCCGCAGGTATATCCGGAGCAGCAGGTATTTCATCCTCGGGTTCCGGATCGGCCCGGTGCAGGAACGCCTGCCGGATCGCATCCAGATCAGGGCCGGCTGCCGGAGGTTCTACCAGATGACGGTAGCGTTTTTCGGCTTCCCGGTGGGCTTCCTTGATATCTTTCCCTTCCAGCAGGATCTTCCGTTCATTGTCTTCTTCGATAATGATGTAGGTTTCGTCCATTTTCTGCTCCTGTCAGTCCCGGATGCGGGCGTTGATTTCATCTTTCAGCCGCTGTTTTTCCTGCTTAAGGGCCTCCACTTCCTTTTCCAGGTCCTCCGTCTGTTTCAGCAGGGAGGCAGCTTCATCGGACCCCAGGTCTGCAGGTTCAGCCGGGATTTCTTCCTCTGGCAGCAGAGGCGCTTCGGTTTCCGTCAGGGAAGCCTGCCGGAATTCCAGCAGCAGCCGGGTCTTTTCCTCCAGCGAAGCCATCTCCGCCCGGGCTTCTTCCAGCCGGGTATTGATTTTCTCCGCGCTGATCTTCAGGGAATCCAGCCCGTCTTCAATGCCGCCGATCCGGTCATCCATGGATTTCATCGTGTCGATTATTTCATCGGTTTTCCAGTACCAGTTCCGAAAGCTCCGCATCAAAAGCAGGATCACCACCGCCGCCGCGACGATGATCAGGGCGGTCAGCAAGAGACGGATCCCGGAGCCGGAAAACGCAGTTATTGCATTGCTCATGGAATATCTCCTTTCGTCACAATTATATACAAATTGGGAGGCTTTATCAAGGATATCCTATTTTCCTCAAACACTCCCTGTACTTGTCACAGATTTACCATAATGATGGGGTATTCTGATGTCAACGAAAACGGAATGAAAGCGGGGAGAGTCCCCGGAAGGAGTGAACAAATTGTACGACGATTATGAAAGAGAAGAGCGACTGAATGCGATCTATGGAAATCGCAGCGCCGCGCACAGACAAACGAGCAAGGGCAAAAAGCTGCTGATCGTGCTGGCCATCATGGCGTTGGCGGCACTGGTTTCCATCGCCAGCTGTGCGGCTTACATGGCCGCCATCGGCTATGCCCCCGGCAAAAGCCAGCCGTATACGGTCAATCAGGTCAGTGCGGAAGCACCGGCGACTTCCGTGTCCAACGCCAATGCGGAAGAACTCACCACACCCCAGGTGATCCAGAACGTCCTGCCATCGGTGGTAGGCGTGAATGTGGAGACAATGATGGGCGCGGGCTCCGGCTCGGGAATCATTTTCTCCAGCGACGGCTACATCGTTACCAACCAGCACGTGATTGACGGCGCCATGGGCATAAAAGTCAAGCTCAGCGACGCTACGGAATACGATGCGACCATCGTGGGACAGGATGCACGGACAGACCTGGCAGTGATCAAGATCAATGCGAAGGATCTGCCGGCAGCCACCATTGGTGATTCCGACCAGCTGGTCCAGGGCGAAGGCGTCCTGGTCATCGGGAACCCGTTAGGGGAGACCCTTTCCGGCTCCTCCACCCAGGGCATCATTTCCGCGCTGGGCAGGGAAATCGAAATCGAAGGGAAAATCATGCATTATATCCAGACCGACGCAGCCATCAATCCGGGCAACTCCGGCGGCGCGCTGGTAAACCAGGCCGGTCAGGTGGTGGGCGTTACCTCCGCGAAGATCAGCGAGACTTCGGCGGAAGGCCTGGGATTCGCGATCCCCATCAATGAAGCGATCCCCGTGATCGAGGATCTGATCAATAACGGATACGTGACCGGACGGCCCATGATCGGGATCTCCGGGGAAAATGTTTCCCAGCAGGTTTCCATGATTTACGGACTGCCGGTGGGCATTTACGTCCGCTACGTGGATCCCCAGTCCGGCGCTGCGGCGGGCGGCATCCAGCAGGGCGATGTCATCACCGCACTGAACGGAAAAGAAGTCCAGACCCTGGCGGAGCTGAACAACGTACGGGATGAATACAAAGCCGGTGATACCGTGACGCTGACGGTATTCCGCAACGGCCAGGAAGTGAAAGTGGACGTGGTACTGAGCGAGGCCACGGCAAGCAATTAAAACAGCGATTCAATTTGCAGGGAGACGCTGATATGGCGGAAAAAATCAATGTAGTAGTGGCAAATCCGGCGGGGAATACGACGATCCTGGTGCTGACCCCGGTTCCGCGGGAACGGTACGCCGAAGTTGCCGGAAAACTTCTTCAAATCGATTTCAGAAAAACCGCAGCCGGTTCCGGCTGCGGCTCCCCTTTTGCCCGGGGAACGTTCACGGAAGAACTGTACCGGCGGGAAATCCGGGGAGAACAGGTGGGCTTTGTCCTGGATGATGAAACGGATCCCGTGACCGGTGAAACCACCGGCAGGGTGGAGATGTCCGGCATGGAGTTCTGCGGAAATGCATTCCGGGCGTTTGCTTACTGGAAAGCGCTATGCTCCCGGCCGCCTCTTCGGGAGGTGAAGGGAAAGATGAGCGGATGCGAAGGTGTTCTCACGGCGGTCATCGACGCCGGGGGAAGAGACGCTGCGGTTTGCATGCCTCTGCCGGAATCCGTGTCCCGTTTTGCGGCGGAAGGAGCGGGGGAAGGCATCCTGGTGGACCTGGGCGGAATCGCTCATCTGGTGCTGCCGGATACGGAGCCGTCCGGAGAGTTGTTCGAAGCAATCCGGAAGCAATTCAGCCGTTTCCCGGCTTTTGGCGTAATGTTCCTGGATACGAAGAGCGGTTTCATGACTCCGGTGGTCTATGTCCGGGATACGGGCACCACGTACTTTGAAGGAAGCTGCGCTTCGGGCACCACGGCTGCCGCAGTGGTGCAGGCGATGGAACAGCCCGACGGCGTTTACCGGTACTCTTTCCCGCAGCCTGCGGGGACGCTGACGGCGGAGGTCACCAAAGAATCCGGTGAGGTGCGGGAGATCCGGCTCAGCGGGCTCGTGGAGGTCTCCGGCGTGATCGAAACGGAACTATAGCCCGCCGAAAAAATCATTGACCCCGGCGGGTTTTATGTTATAATACTAATTGCAGTTAAATGCGGGCGTAGTTCATTGGTAGAACACGAGCTTCCCAAGCTTGAAAGGTGGGTTCGATTCCCATCGCCCGCTCCATTTTTTATTTTTGCGAAAAGAGGACCGACATGGGGACGGATTATAAAAAACTGAGCCGCCGGGAACTGGAAGACAGAGTTGCGGCGCAGGAAAAAGAAATCAACGAACTGAAAAATGCGCTGGAGGCGGCGTCTGCACAACTTCAAAGCCGAGCCATCGACATCGAAGAGACCGGATCCCTGGCGGAAGCCAGCGTCAGGATCAGCGGCGTTTTTGAAGCAGCGCAGAATGCGGCGGAACGCTTCCTGGAGAACATCCGGCTGCGGCAGGAGGAAACCGACCGGGCCTGTGAGGAACGGGACAGCGAAAGCCGGGAAAAGGCCATCGAACTTCTGGAAAGCACGGAAGCGAAGTGCCGGGCGCTGGAGGAGGAAACGAAGCAGAAGTGCGCTGAAATGGCGGAAGCCGCCAAACAGGAAGCGGACTCCTACTGGCGGGAAGTCTCCGAAAAGATGGAGCATTTTTATCAGGAGCATGAAGGACTGAAGGAAATGCTGGACATTCCGGAGAAAAAGCTGGGAGAGTGAAGATTGAAGATGGGAGAGCTTTTTCAGTTCGCAACATTTTTTCACTTTTCCCTTGCATTCCTGAAACAGATGTGGTATATTAATGGAGCGTTCAAAAACAGCATATGCGGAAGTGGCTCAGGGGTAGAGCATCGCCTTGCCAAGGCGAGGGTCGCGAGTTCGAATCTCGTCTTCCGCTCCAACCAAAAAGACTTCGGATTTTTCCGAAGTCTTTTTTTCTTTTCCAGCTCTGAGCTAAACTTACTCCAGCGGCAGTGTGAACCGGAAGCAGCAGCCCCGGTCGGGGTTGTTCTCGGCCCAGAGGTTCCCGCCGTGGGCCTGGATGATGGTCTTGCAGGTAGGCAGGCCCATGCCGAACCCCCGGTTTGCTTCCGATGCGGCTATCTTGTTGGTGCCGTATTCGAACAGCGTCGGAAGATCCTTTTCCGGGATTCCCTGGCCGTTGTCACTGACGGAAAACAGGGCGTTGGTTTCATCTGCCGAAAGCGAAATCTCGATTTCCGTGCTGTCGCCGGAATGCCGGCAGGCATTGTCCAGCAGATTCAGCAGGACCTGCCGGATCAGGGCCGAAGCCATGGGCACGACGATCATTTCTTCCGGCATGCGGATCGTGATGGTCTGGGTCAGGTTCGGGGTATTGAACTGGGAGACGGCGGAAGCAACCACCTCATCGGCAATTTCCGGCGCCTTCCGGACTTTCATGGTATTGGCGTTGATCTGGGTCACCGACAGGAGGTTGTCGATCATCCGGATCAGCCATTCCGATTCGTTGCCGATGCTTTCGGCCATTTTGCTGCGGGCTGCCGGATCCAGGTGCTCCCCGCCTTTGTAGAGCTGTGATGCCGTTTCCTTGATGCCGCTCAGGGGAATCTTCATATCCTGGGAGATGGCACGGAGAAGATGGGTCTTCATCCGTTCGTTTTCCGATTCCCGTCCGGTCTGCATCTGGGTCAGATAGGAACCCTGGACCCTGCGGGCAGTGTCTTCCGCGCGGTTTTTCATCCTTTTGTATCGCTGGATCAGGCAGCTGACAAACAGGGAAACCGCCAGCAGGACGGCGAATGACAGCAGCCAGCCGGGCCGGGAGAGATCAAAGCGGTAATAGGGTTCGGTGAACAGGATATTCGTGGCCACTACGCCGAAGATGGAAGCCAGGATGCCCCACAGATATTCATGGGCCATCCGGCCCACCAGTGCGGCAGAGAATATATAAATCGCGGCGCTGGCTCCCGGGGCGCCGGCCTTCCGGGCCAGCCAGGAAAGCCCTGTGGCGAGGGCGAGCAGGATCGCCGTTTTCAGAAAATCTTGAACTTTTACAGGCATGGGGAATACTCCTCGTTATTTTATCTCCGTATATGGATGCTTTTTTTCGGGTAATTTGGTATAATAGTATTCTACCATCGATTGGGACAAAAGAGAAAGCGAAGTGAGTTAATATGAGAAAATTTTATGGGATACTATTGATACTGGTTTTAGTCTGGACGCTGGGACTGGCCGGCTGTTCGCTGACCGGCGGCTCCTCCGGCGAGGAAGAAGTGGCTCCGCCCCCGGAAATTGTCATCGCCGGCGGGGAGAAGGGGACGTCCTACAGCAACTATGCGGCGGCCGTTTATTCGGAAATGAACGAAGTGATGCAGGATGTGAAGTTCCGGAACGAATCCAATTCCGGCCTGGTGGAGGGATTGCGGAAGGTGAACGAGAAGACTGCGGACATCACCCTGACCCAGGGGGACATGCTGTATTATGCGACGAACGGGCTGTATTATTTCAACCAGGAAAAGATGGAGAATCTGCGGGCCATGACTTCCTGCTACATGGTGGGTCTGCAGTTCATCACCCGGACGGACTTTGTCGGGGATTCCCCCGCAGCCCTGGCCGGGAAAAAGGTCCTGGTGGGGGAAGAGGGTTCCCTGGCGGCCATCAGTGCCCTGAATATCCTGGAAGCTTACGGACTGAATGAAGAAAACACGGAACTGGTGTTCGAGGATACGGGAGACGCGGCGCAGTCCCTGCAGGAAGGCGAAGTGGATGCAGTATTCTGCATGGGAGCCGCCCCGGTCACCTCCTTCATGAAGCTGGCCCGTACCGACGGGATCCGGCTGCTGCCGGTGGAGGGAGATACAGCGAAAGCGCTGAAGGAACAGTATCCCTTTTACCTGGATTACATCATTCCGGCAGGCAGTTATGAAGGCCAGGAAGAGGACGTGACCACCCTGGGGGTCAAGACCATGCTGGTGGTGAACAAAGACGTGGACGAAGAACTG
>JAFWFI010000064.1 GCA_017515705.1 Bacillota bacterium | reverse complement strand
GCGCCTGACAAGGTCTCCAAGGCGGAGGCCCGGGATGGGGATTTCCTGGTGCTGGTGGATAAAATCGTCACGGAAGACAAGCCGGTGGACATTCAGGTCTCCGGCAATCTGAGCGCAGATACCAGCGTGGAGGTCGTGGACGTCAGCGCAGACAAGGTCAGCGTTACCGGCCCGAGTACTTACGTGGAGCAGGTCAGCGCACTGGCAGGTGTCCTGGAAGTTAAGGACAATTCCAATGAATACAACCGCAGCGTGGAACTCACCCCCGTGGACGAAGACGGAAATCCGGTGGAACGGGTGGAACTGAGCCAGCCTGCTGTGACGGTGGAGGCGGAAAAGATGCTGACGAAGACCGTTGGTGTGGAAGTGGTGACAACCGGCACCGCACCCGAGGGTATGATCGTCGCCCCGACCTCGAACCTGAAGCTGAAGATCCGGGGACGCTATGACGACGTCAAGGGCATTTCCTCCCTGAAGACGGCTCCGGTGAATATTTCCGGTATCAAGGAGAATACGACCGTGGATGTCACGGTCCAGCTCCAGCCGAACATTACGGCGCTGGACAGCGGCGGCGACCCCATCCGCAACCAAACGGATGACTCCGTCGTCATCAAAGTGGATTTTACCGTCCGAACCGCAGCGGATGAGGCAGACAATGCCGGCGGCAATGACGCTTCCCAGGCGGCTGAAAGCGGCGATAATACGACAGAAGCAGACAGCACCGAAACCGACAGCGGCGGAACGGAAAATGATAACAATGAGAGTGAAGAGGGACAGCAGCCGTGAGCGGCAGCAACCCAAAATATATCTTGACAGGAGGAAATCGATTTGGGTAAACTATTCGGAACCGACGGCGTCCGGGGTGTTGCAAACTCGGAACTGACGCCGGAAATGGCGTTCAACCTGGGCAAGGCGGGCGCTTATGTACTAACAAAAGAAGAAAAGGAACGGCCAACCGTCGTCATCGGGATGGACACCCGGGTGTCCGGCGACATGCTGCAGGATGCCCTGTCGGCGGGAATCATGGCCATGGGAGCCAACGTCATCAAAGTGGGCGTCATGCCCACACCGGCCATCGCCTACCTGGTGCGGCGGTACGGAGCCACGGCGGGAGTCGTGATCTCCGCTTCCCACAATCCCTTTGAATACAACGGGATCAAGTTCTTCAATTCCGAAGGATTCAAGCTTGCGGATGAAATCGAGGACGAGATCGAACTGATGATGCTGCGGGACAGCATGAGGGGGACCCACCTCTACGGCGAGAAAATCGGCAAGTGCCTGGTGGCGGATGAGGACGCCCTGTCCAAATACACGGAATTCCTGAAAGGCACCGTGGACGGCGACTTTTCCGGCATGCAGATCGTGCTGGACTGCGCCAACGGGGCTTCCTACCAGGTAGCGGAACGTGTGTTCAGCGAACTGGGGGCGAAAGTCACCGTTATCGGCAACAACCCCAACGGCTTCAACATCAACGACGGATGCGGGTCCACCCACCCCGAACGGCTGCAGGAAGAAGTGGTCCGGCAGCAGGCGGACTGCGGGCTGGCCTTTGACGGGGATGCGGACCGGCTGATCGCAGTGGATGCGGACGGCAACGTGGTGGACGGCGACCACCTGATCTACATCTGCGCCAGCTACCTGAAAAAGAAGGGCGACCTGGAAAAGAATCTGGTGACCGCAACGGTCATGAGCAATATGGGCCTGTACAAGGCCGTGGAAGAGATGGGCGCGACGGTGGAGACCACCGGCGTGGGCGACCGGTACGTGCTGGAGCGGATGCTGCAGACCGGCTGCATCATCGGCGGTGAGCAATCCGGCCACATCATCTTCCTGAACCACACCACCACCGGGGACGGCGTGCTCAGCGCGCTTCAGACCCTCCAGGCGGTGAGGGATTCCGGCAAGAGCCTGGGAGAACTGGCGGCTGAAATGCGCGTTTATCCCCAGGTGCTGAAGAATGCGAAAGTGAAGAATGAAAACAAGACCCGTTTTGACCGGGACGAAATCATCATGAAAGAGATCCGCAGCGTGGAGAAGAAGATGAAGGGAGACGGCAGAGTGCTGATCCGGCCTTCCGGCACGGAACCGCTGGTGCGTGTCATGATCGAAGGCTCCGACGAAGCCGCCATCAAGGAAGACGCAGCGGCACTGGCGGCCCTGATTGAACTGCGGTTAGGATAATACACTGTAACGGGACCGTACTTTGAAATAACATTAATTTGAAAGGAGACTGAAATATGTGTGGAATCGTAGGATACGTCGGTGACGGCAATGCCAAAGACATCATCATCGACGGACTGAAAAGACTGGAATACAGAGGATATGATTCAGCCGGGATCGCGCTGAACAGAAACAATAACCTGGTGGTCCGGAAGAAGATCGGCCGGATCAAAAACCTGGAAGACATGATCGGGGACGAAGACCTCTCCGCTACCATCGGCATCGGCCACACCCGGTGGGCGACCCACGGGGCGCCGTCGGATGTTAACTCCCACCCCCACCTGAGCCAGGACGGACGGGTAGCCGTGGTCCACAACGGGATCATCGAAAACTTTGTGGAACTGAAGAAATGGCTGACGGAGGAAAAGGGCATCACCTTCAAGTCCGAGACCGATACGGAAGTCATCGCACAGCTGATCGGCGTGTATTATGAACATGACCTGGTAGATGCGGTGTACAAAGCCGTGGAGAAGATGGAAGGGGCCTACGCCATCGGCGTCATCGCCGCGGAGGAACCGGATAAGATCGTGGCAGTCCGCCGGGACGCGCCGCTGATCGTCGGGCTGGGCAATAACTGCAATTTCATCGCTTCCGATATTCCGGCGCTGCTGAAATACGCGCGGACCATCTACCTGATCGAAAACAACGAGACCGTTGTGATCACCAAGAATGAAGCGAAGATTTTTGATGTAAACCGGAAAGAAGTCAAGCGGGAAGTCTTCCACGTGACCTGGGATGCGGATGCAGCGGAAAAGGAAGGGTACGACCACTTCATGCTGAAGGAGATCCACGAGCAGCCCAAGGGCGTATACGAGACCCTGACGAGACGTCTGGATAATGATGGAAGCATCAAACTGGACGGGATCTCCCTCACGAAGGAAGACCTGGAAAAGATCAATAAAATCTATATCGTAGCCTGCGGAACGGCGTACCATGCCGGTCTGGTGGGTAAATATGCCATCGAAAAATTCGCCCGGATCCCGGTGGAGGTGGACGTGGCGTCGGAATTCCGTTACAGGGATCCCTTCGTGGACGACCACACCCTGTTCATCGCCGTGAGCCAGTCCGGTGAGACCCAGGATACCCTGGCAGCCCTCCGGGAAGCCAAGAACAAGGGTGCCCGGATCCTCTCCGTGGTCAACGTGGTGGGCAGCTCCGTAGCCCGGGAATCCGACGACGTGTTCTATACCTGGGCAGGCCCGGAAATCGCCGTGGCATCCACGAAAGCCTATACCACCCAGCTGATCTGCATGTACCTCATCGCCCTGTACATGGCGACGCAGAAGGGCAGCATCACTCAGGAATACTACGAGAAAGTCATGGGCGAACTGAAGCAGCTGCCGGACAAGCTGGAAGAACTGCTGAAGAGCGAAAAGCAGATCGAGGAGATCGCCAAGAAGCAGTACCGTCAGGAATCGGTCTTCTTCATCGGCCGGGGCTCCGACGTGGGCATTTCCTACGAGGGTTCCCTGAAACTGAAGGAAATCTCCTACATCAATTCCTTCGCCATCGCGGCCGGGGAACTGAAGCACGGCACCATCGCCCTGATGGAACAGGGAACGGTGGTCATCGCCCTGGCGACCCAGGATCAGCTGTACGACAAGATGCTCTCCAACATCCAGGAGGTCAAGGCCCGCGGCGCTTACGTGATCGGGCTGGCCAAGAAGAGCAATACCGCCATTGAGGAGCAGGCGGACGATGTGATCTACATCCCGGACTGCGCCGACGAAGTAACGCCGGTGCTGGCTGTGGTGCCGCTGCAGCTGCTGGCGTATTACATCGCCAAGCTCAGGGGCTGCGACATCGACAAGCCGAAGAACCTGGCAAAGAGTGTAACAGTGGAGTAAAATGGAACAATATGATGTGATCGTGGTGGGCTCCGGCGCCGCAGGCGTCTTTCTGGCCTACGAAATGACGAAAGTCGACAACCGGGCAAGGGTGCTGGTGCTGGAAAAGGGCACGCACCTGGAGCAGCGCATCTGCCCCATCAAAGTCACCGAAGGGAAATGCATGAACTGCCGGACCTGCAGCATTATGAACGGATACGGCGGAGCAGGCACGCTTTCCGACGGGAAATACAACATCACCACCCAGTTCGGCGGGGACCTGCACAAGTACGTGGGGACAGACCAGGCCATGGAGCTGATGGAATACGTGGATTCGGTTCTCTGCAGCTTCGGCGGCAGTGAAGCCCGGCTCTATTCCACCGGCAGCAGCGACCTGAAGACCATGGCCCTGCGTCACAACCTGCATCTGCTGGACGCGAAAGTGCGCCATCTGGGTACGGACCGGAACAAGCAGATCCTGAAGCAGATCTTTGATTATACCAAAGACCGGATCGAGATCCGCTTCCAGACCGAAGTGCAGGACGTGGAAGTCCTGGGAGACCACGATTTCATCGTTCATACCGATACGGAAAGCTTTGCGGCCTCCGAAGTGGTGCTGGCTACCGGCCGTTCCGGTTCCCGGTGGATCTCCGAAATCTGCGGGAAGCTGGGCATCGAGACCCGGAGCAACCGGGTGGACATCGGCGTGCGGGTGGAACTGCCGGCCGAGATTTTCAAGCACATCACGGATGAGGTGTACGAAAGCAAGATCGTCTACAAAACGGACCGGTACAACGACATGGTGCGGACCTTCTGCATGAATCCCTACGGGGAAGTGGTGGCGGAGAACACCAACGGCATCGTTACGGTGAACGGCCACAGCTATGCGGATCCGGCGCTGCGGACGGAGAATACGAATTTCGCCCTGCTGGTGAGCAACCGTTTTACGGAACCCTTCCGCAACAGCAACGAGTACGGCGAATCCATCGCCCGGCTTTCCAACATGCTGGGGGGCGGCGTGCTCCTGCAGCGGTTCGGGGACCTGGTCAAAGGCCGCCGGAGCAGCGAGCGGCGGATG
Source organism: Bacillota bacterium (assembly GCA_017515705.1). Lineage (GTDB taxonomy): Bacteria > Bacillota > Clostridia > Peptostreptococcales > Anaerovoracaceae > RUG14258. The sequence goes on along the minus strand of JAFWFI010000064.1, from coordinate 11,998 downwards.
GAGAAGTGCTTTACCCGGCCGACGCTGAATGCCACGCCGGGGGACCTGAGCCTGGTGATCCCGAAGCGCCAGCTGGATACCATCATCGAAATGATTTACGCCCTGGACAAGATTGCTCCGGGCACCGCCAATGAGGATACCCTGCTCTACGGAGTAGAGGTCAAGTTCTACAATTCCAACGTGGACGTGGATTCCAACCTGGAGACAAAGGTCCGGGGCCTGTATGCTCTGGGGGACGGAGCCGGCGTGACCCATTCCCTGTCCCAGGCTTCGGCCAGCGGTGTCTTTGTAGCCCGCAGGCTGGCGGAAAAATATAAATAGAATACAGGATAGTTGAAGGCGGGAGATTTTCGGTGTCTCCCGCTTTTCGTTTGAAAACTTGAAAAAAACCCAAAAAAGTTATTTGACAATCACGGAAATTGTGGTATTATAGAAAAGTAGTCGCGCAGGCGTGGCGGAATTGGCAGACGCGCACGGTTCAGGTCCGTGTGAAAGCAATTTCATGGAGGTTCGAATCCTCTCGCCTGCACCACACAGGGAGTCCGAAACGACTCCCTTTTTTCTTTACGGGACATTGTTTTTTCCCTTTTCCTGTGGTATAATCTCTCTACTAATTATTCGAATGAGAAAGCCGGGAAACAGCGGAAAACCCTTCAGAATGTCCGGCAGAGGGAGGAAATCAAATGAAAAAGACAATAGCAGTCTTATTGGTATTATTGCTGGGCATGACGGCTCTGCTCGCCGGATGCGGTTCCGGCGGCGGTTCCCAGGAAGAAAGCGATCCTTCCGTGCTGAAGGTCGGCTATATTTTCCCCGGCAGCATCATCGACGGAGACGTTTCCCAGGCGCTGTACGCCGGGGCGGTGGAAGCGGAAGCCGCCATGAGCGGGCAGGTGGAAACCGTATATCTGGAAAACATCGATGCATCGGATGCCTCCGCCCAGGAGGATGCGGCGAAAGACCTGATCGGACAGGGCTGCCAGGTGATCGTGGAATGCGCGCCCGGCACTTCGGACGCGATGGAAAGCCTGGCCAATTCCGGTGCGTATGACAATATCATTTTCCTGGACTTCGGGGGCAGCAAGACCAACGGAGCCAACCTGTCGAACTGGTACGGTTCCATGGAACAGGGCCGGTATATGGCTGGAATCGCCGCGGCTTCCGCGCTGAAGCGGGGAGGCACTATCGGTTATGTGGCGCCGGAACCCTCTTCCGAGGTCGTCATCGGCCTGGATGCCTTTGCACTGGGAGCCCAGTCGGTCAATGATAAAGTGAAGATCGAAGTCATCTATACCGGCGGACAGAGTCCGGAAGCAATCAAGCGCGGTGCGCAGCTGCTGATCGACGACGGCGCAAAAGTAGTGGCCTGCCACTCCGGTTCCGCAGCTGTTCAGGAAGCGGTGTCGGAAGCCGGAAACGTTTATGCCATCGGTGCCGTTTACCCGGTGAACAACTGCGGGGACCTGTACCTGACCTCGCCGTACTGGTATGCGGCGGCATTCCTCACCCCGACCTTCGAATCCATCATGAAGGGTGAATTCACCGGAGGAACCTACTACGGTTCCGTGGCCTCCGGCCTGGTTGCCATCGACGAGACCGGACCGGCGGTGTCGGAAGATACCTGGGCAAAGATCCAGGATACCAAAGCCCGGATGGAAGCGGATGTGCTGGCCATCTTCTCCGGCAAGATCGAATACGCGGACGGCGACCTGCTCTGTGACGAAGGACAGGTCTTGGAAGGGGACGAGATCTACTCGATCAACCGGGAAATCAAGGGCATTACGGTCTATACGCCGAATGCAGAGTAAGGACCGGGGACAGCCGGCCGGCAGGCCGCCTGTCCCTTTACTTTTTTTTGATAAGTCTTGTAATCCCCCTGTATATCCGATATAATGAATATCAGCCTGCAAAACAGCAGGGCAAAATCAAATAAAAAGCATCTGAAAATCCATATCAATCACAGATTCATGGGTGCCGCCTAATAACGGGCCGTATGGCAGCCGGACGGGGTTCCGGGCCATATGCACGGTAACGATTAGATCAAAGCCTTTTGCGGGAAGCGGTACGAAGGTCTGTGGGTTGGCAAGGTTGATTTCAAAAGTTACTTGCTTTAACTAAAATCCGCAAAGGGGGATGCATCATGAGCGACATCATTATCAGTCTGCAGAATATCTCTGCGGAGTACGACGGAGAAAAGGTTATTGATAAATTGAACCTGGATATCCGTGACCATGAGTTTGTCACGTTCTTAGGCCCTTCGGGCTGTGGGAAGACCACGACCCTGAGGATCATCGGTGGTTTCATCGAGCCTACGGAAGGTGATGTTTTTTTTGAGGGAGAAAAGATCAACGGTCTCCCGCCTTTCAAGCGCAATGTCAATACCGTATTCCAGCGGTATGCGCTGTTTCCCCATTTAGACGTGTACGGCAATATCGCTTTCGGCCTGAAGCAGAAGAAAGTGCCCAAGGATGAGATCCGGACCCGGGTCAGCCGCATGCTGAAGCTGGTGAACCTGGAGGGGTACGAGACCCGGAAAGTAGATCAGCTTTCCGGCGGTCAGCAGCAGCGGGTGGCCATTGCCCGGGCGCTGATCAACGAGCCGAAAGTGCTGCTTCTGGACGAGCCTCTGGGAGCGCTGGACCTGAAACTCAGGAAGGAAATGCAGCTGGAGCTCAAGCGCATCCAGCAGACCCTGGGCATCACCTTCGTGTATGTAACCCATGACCAGGAAGAAGCGCTGACCATGTCGGACCGGGTGCTGGTCATGCGGCGGGGGGAGATCCTCCAGACCGGCAGCCCCGAAGACATTTACAATGAACCCATCAACGCCTTCGTGGCGGATTTCATCGGGGAAAGCAACATCGTGGACGGGATCATGCTGGAGGACTACCTGGTGGAATTCGCCGGGGTGCAGTTCGAATGCGTCGACGCGGGCTTCGGCTCCATGGAGGACGTGGACGTGGTGATCCGGCCGGAAGACTTCAAGATGGTTTCGGTGGAGGAAGGCCAGATCAAGGGCAAAGTGGAGAGCATCACCTTCAAGGGCGTGCACTTTGAGATCATCATGGACGGCCATGGTTACAAGTGGATGATCCATTCCACCCAGTCCCGGGAAGTGGGGGCCATGATCGGTCTGACCCTGACCCCGGACGACATCCATATCATGCATAAAATGAAGGAGGATGAGGTATGACGAAGAAGACCGCGGCCTATCCGTACCTGGCTTGGGCGCTGCTGTTCATCGCCATCCCCTTAGGCCTCATCATTTACTTTTCCTTTACCGACGGAGCGGGGTCCTTTACCTTTGAGAACATCATCCGCACCGGCCGGTATTTCAACGTATTCATCAAATCCATCTGGCTGTCGGTGATTTCCACCGCCATCTGCCTGCTGATCGGCTACCCGGTGGCCTATCTGATGTCCCGGGCCAGCTCCATCACGGGGCGGACGCTGCTGCTGCTGATCATGCTGCCCATGTGGATGAATTTCCTGCTCCGGACCTACGGCTGGATGACCATCCTGGAGAACAACGGGATCATCAACCAGTTTTTCGGCCTTTTCGGATTGGGCCCTTTCGAGCTCATCAACACCCAGGGCGCCGTGGTGGTCGGGATGGTTTACAACTACATCCCCTTCATGATCCTGCCCCTGCATTCGGTGATGCTGAAAATCGGCAACGATATCCTGGAGGCGGCGAGAGATCTGGGAGCCAGTCCCGGCCGGGTGCTGACGGAAGTGGTCTTTCCCATGAGCCTGCCGGGGATCCGCACCGGGATCATCATGGTCTTTGTGCCCTCGGTGAGTACCTTTATCATTTCCCAGATGCTGGGCGGCGGCAGCAACCAGCTCATCGGTGATATCATCGAACTGCAGTTCCTGGGGAACGCCTACAACCCGAACCTGGGGTCGGCGATATCCTTCGTGCTGATGCTGTTAGTGTTATTGATTATGAGCGTGTCCGGGTTCCTGGACGATGACGATTTGGAGGAGAAACTGCTATGAAGACCTGGGCAAAGACATACCTGGGCGTGTTTCTCACCTTTCTCTATGCGCCCATTTTCGTACTGATACTGTTTTCGTTCAACAATTCCAAGGGCCGGACCTTCACAGGCTTTACGGGCAAGTGGTATGCCCAGCTCTTCAGCGATGCCGCGGTGCTGGACGCCATGTTCACCACCCTGGTGGTGGCCATCGTGGCGGCTTCCGTTGCCACCATCATGGGCACGGCGGCGGCCATCGGCATCAACAACATGGAAGGCCGGATGCGAAGTTCGGTCATGAGCATGACCTATCTGCCCATCATCAATCCGGAGATCATCGTGGGCGTGTCCTTTATGCTGCTCTTCGTGGTGGCGAAGAACATCCTGAACTCGGTGGGGATCCCCTTCCAGTTCGGCTGGATCACCCTGATCGTGGCCCACATCACCTTCAACGTGCCCTATGTGATCCTGAGCGTCCTGCCGAAACTGAGGCAGATGGACGCGTCGCTGATGGATGCGGCCATGGACCTGGGCTGCAATCACTGGCAGGCCTTTTCCAAGGTCATCATCCACGAGATCAAGCCCGGCATCGTTTCCGGGTTCCTGATGGCGATCACCTTCTCCGTGGACGACTTCGTGGTGTCCTATTTCACCACCGGAGCAAAGCACCAGACCCTGTCGGTGCTGATTTACGCCATGACAAAGAAACGGGTGAGCCCGGAAATCAACGCCATTTCCACCCTGCTGTTCGGGGTGGTGCTGTTGGTGCTGGTGATCATCAACATCTCCGAGCGGCGCAACCTGGAAAAGCGGAAGAAGGCGAGGCGGATCGCCATGCAGGAGGTGGAGGGACGATGATTATGAAGAGACTGACGGCGATGGCCTTGTTTTTCATCTGCTTTGTTCCTGCAGTCTTTCCGGTCTTTGCAGCGGGGGATTCCCCGGAATACGACATGGACTATTACAGCCGTTTCCGGGGGGAGAAGATCGAGATCAACGTCTATAACTGGGGCGAATACATCGCCGACGGCGAGGACGGGCTGATGGACGTCAATGCGGAGTTCGAGGAACTGACGGGCATCAAGGTCAACTACCTGAACTACGAGACCAACGAGGCCATGTACGCCAAGCTCAAAAGCGGAGCCAACCCTTACGACGTGATTTTCCCTTCGGACTATATGGTATCCCGCCTGGCCCAGGAGGGAATGATTCAGGAAATCGATTTCGATAATATCCCCAATATGAAATACATCGACCCGGCGCTGCTGAATCCGGAATACGACCCGGATCAGAAGTACTCCGTTCCTTATGCTTGGAGCCGGGTGGCCATCATCTACAACACCCAAAAAATCAAGGGCGGCGTGGAAGGCTGGGACATTCTCTGGGACGAGTCCCTGGACGGGCAGATCCTGATGTTCAAGAATTCCCGGGACGCCTTTGGGGTGGCGCTGATGGCGCTGGGATATGATATCAATACGGAAAACAAGCGGGAACTGGATGAAGCCGCGGATTACCTGAAGCAGCAGAAACCCCTGGTGCAGGCGTACGTCATGGACCAGGTCTTCGACAAGATGCAGAACGGCGAGGCGGCGGTTGCTGCCTATTACGTGGGGGACTACTATCTGATGCTGGAGGTCAACGAGGACCTGGCGGTCTACGTTCCGGATTCCACGGAACTCTTTGTCGATACCGCCTGCATCCCGTCGGACGCGCAGCATAAAGAAGCGGCCGAAATGTATATCAATTTCCTGAACGAACCTCAGGTGGCGGCGGACAATGCGGAGTACATCATGTATTCCACTCCGAACCTGGCGGCTAAGGAACTTCTGGGTGAGGATATCGTGGAAGCGCCCTATATGTATCCGGATGCGGAGGACCTGGCCAACGATGTGGCCTTCGTCAATCTCAGCGAGGATACGAACCTGTACCTGGATGCGCTGTGGACGGAGATTCTGGCGGATGACCAGAGCTACAATACCTGGGTCATGCCGGCCTTCGTGGCGGTGGCCATCATCATTATTATCGCCAGCAATATCCGACGGAGACGAAAAAAAGCCCGGAACCGGGAGCTGTACAGCAGCACGCCGGGCCGGGGAATCCGATAACAAAAAGCACAGCAGGGGGCAGTAAACACTGTCCCCTGTTGCTCTCAGAATTGTACGAAGTCTGGTAATGACTGAAAATACTGTTTCTATTTCTTGCCTTTCAGTTTTTTCAGGTAGGCCTCGATCTCGCGGATGTCTTCTTTCGAAGTATTCCCCACGGGACAAAAGGCTTCCAGAAAATCTCCAATGGAGTTGCCGTAGAGTTTTTTCAATCTTTGATCTGTTTCGTAAGCGAGATACTCTTTCCTGGAAATCAGAACATGGTACACATAATCCTTCCGGTCGTGCTCGATTCGTAGAAATCCGAGCTGAACCAGTTTGGCAAGGAAAGTATTCAAAGTCGGTGTCTTCCATTCCTTGTCCGTCAGCAGGCTCTGGATTTCGCTGCGCTTGATCGGCCGGTCTGCCTCCCAGATCGTCCCCATTACTCTCGCCTGAGTTTCAGTCAGTAAGTTCATAATGGTACCTCCAAATAGTTCCGAGAGTTAGTTCAAGTATAATGGAGTAAAACATGTTTGTCAATAAAAGATAAATGACTGCAATAATTGAAAAATCTGCGAATTTTTGACTTTTTGGAAAACACCTTCGGAGGGATTTGTGGTAGAATAGAAACGGACGGCCAAAAGCCGTCATCTCAGAATAGTGGACTGAAGGAAACGAATATGTGGAAGTACATTTTGATTGCTGTCCTGATTGGGATAGCGGTTTTCATTTTTTTATACATCCGGAAAGGATCGGAAGGGAAGCACCGGGAGCCCACCGCCTTTGAGAACCACGTGGACCGGCGGGTCAGCAGGATCCCGGACGAGGATTTCCCGACGCTGGTGAGATACATCGCCAGCAACCGTAAAAACGTTCATATCAAGATCACCGGCCGGGCCGTGAAGCTCTTCATGGATTTCACCCATGAACACAAACAGTATCCGGGTCATCACTTTTCCCTCAGCGAGAAAGTATATCTCCTCTGGGGCAGTGTAAAGCCGGATTTTTATGAAACGGATATGGGTACCTTTGTGGGGCATTACTGTTCGCCCCTGCTGAGAAGCAAGGACGGTCGGACCTCCAACACGGCTTTTACGAATTTCGAGAGGCATTACGTCAACTCGGTATATGCTTTTTCCGCCCATAACCGCCGGAAGGCCATGGTGGAACTGGGAATGGCGATGCACTTTATGGAAGATATCAATTCACCGCCTCACGCGGCTCTGATCACCGGGGAAGTCCACCATAAGTATGAGCAGTGGGTCCGCCAGAACTGGCGGCAGGAATACCTGCTGGACAAGGCCCGGGAACAGGACATCCGGTATATGATCGATTCCGATATCCGAAGCATCTGCGTGTATTTTTCTTCCCTGGCTTCCAACTCGGCGGAGGACTGCATGCGCTTTCATTCCGCAGAAAAAACGGCAGAGTGCCTGCACCGCTGCCAGTGGGGCGCGGCGGGACTGCTCTGCCGGTTCATGCTGGATTCGGGCTATCACATGTCCAGGACAACTTCCACCGGACAGTGATCGGAGCCGAAGATTTCGGTGTGGATGGCGGCGGAATAAAGGGATTCCCGCAGCCGGTCGGAGACGCAGAAATAGTCGATGCGCCATCCGGCGTTCTTTTCCCGGGCTTTAAACCGGTAGGACCACCAGGAGTAGATTCCTTCCGCATCGGGGTAAAAGTGCCGGAAGGTATCGGTAAAGCCGGATGCCAGGAGTTCGGTGAACTTCCCCCGTTCCTCGTCGGTAAAGCCGGCGTTTTTCCGGTTGGTTTTCGGGTTCTTCAGGTCGATTTCCTGATGGGCCACGTTCAGATCTCCGCAGAAGATTACGGGTTTCTGTTCGTCGAGTTTCATCAGATAATTCCGGAAGGCGTCTTCCCACTCCATCCGGTAATCCAAACGGGCCAGCTTGTCCTGGGAGTTGGGGGTATAGCAGGTCACCAGATAGAAGTTTTCATATTCCAGTGTAATGACCCGGCCTTCCCGGTCGTGTTCTTCCTCCCCGATGCCGTAGAAGGCATTCAGGGGTTCTTTTTTTGCAAAGATGGCAGTGCCGGAGTAGCCTTTCTTTTCCGCATAGTTCCAGTACTGACAATATCCCGGCAGGTCCAGTTCGATCTGGCCTTCCTGGAGCTTGGTTTCCTGAAGACAGAAGAAGTCGGCGTCGGTTTCGTTGAAATAATCCAGGAAGCCCTTGCCTACGCAGGCCCGGATGCCGTTGACATTCCATGAAATGAACTTGAGCATATCGTTCTCCAATCTTTATTCTCTGATCTTATCGATAATCAAAAATACAAAAGCTAAATAGGTATTCAGGCCGAAGATGGCGCCGATGCAGCCTAAAGCGTAGAGTTTCCGGAAGACCGGGTTGGCAAAGGAACGGACGATTCCCTCGATTTCCGCCGGCCCCAGGGAGGAGACTTTCTCCCGGGTGATTTCCGCGAAGTGGATGTCTTCCAGCAGGGAAGGCACTTCGCTCAGGACGGTGTCGAAGGCGGCTGTGGCAACGCGGTGGGCGGAAACGTTCAGGAAATGCTCCCCGATCACCAGCCCGGCGTTGTCCGCCAGGACCCGGATGCAGCTGTGCAGGGCGCTGCGGAAACTGTGGAAGGCCGCATCGTTGCGGACGATGGCCGTCAGAGTGCGTTCCACGGAATCCTTTAGGAGGGGCACCGAGATGTAATCCTGAAGGGTGGCATCGCTCAGCCGGGTCAGGTAGAAGGTTTCCAGCAGGTCCCATACGTTTTCCGTGATCTTCGGGCTGTCTTTGATCAGCCCCGCCGCCGTGCAGAGCATGAAGCGCTGGTCTTCCGGGGAATCCACCGGGACCAGACCCGGTTCCGTCAGCTTGTCCAGCATGGAATAATACATGTTCCGTGCCTTCAGTGCGGTGTCCGGCTTGTTGAGGTCGACGAAGGAACACAGGGGCCGGTCGATGGCATAATCGACGATCCTGGCCGAGATCTTGTCGGCATTTTCCGCCATGGTATTGAAAGCCAGGGCCGAGAGCTTGGAAGCAATCTTGCTCCGGTTGTTCTCGCTCTGGAAGTATTCGTGGACATAGGACAGGGCGCCTTTGCGGATCACGTCGGTGAAGAGCCCCCGGTTTTCCCGGAACATCTTGGTGATGTTGTCCTCGGTCAGCAGTTCCGTGCCGATGTAATCCCCCAGCTTGTTGGCAAACCGCTCCTGGTTCTGAAGAATCAGTCCCTGGGAAAAGACCTTCAGGTGGCGGTTCTTCGCCAGGAAGCGGATGGATTTATATGGACGGAAGAACATCCGGATGGCGATGACGTTGGTGATCACGCCGATGAAAGCCATCAGCGCCACCAGGAACAGCAGCATCAGCGGGTCCTGGGGGAACCCGGCGGGATGGAAGGCTTCCAGGGTCAGGAACAGCGCCGGAATGCTGATAATAAAGCCCAACACCGCGCCGAAATACGAGAGGTACTTCAGTTCGCCCCGAAGCAGCATTTCCGCCACATCGCAGAGCTGTTCCGGATCCAGGCGTCCCAGCGCCATGCTGACGGTGCTCCTGATCTTTCCGTTCAGCAGTTTGTGGATGTTCCGGGTCACGTAATCGTACAGCACGTTGGAGGCGCTTTTTCTCACTCTCCGGCTCTTACCGATGCCGGTGATGAGGGCTTCCAGGTTTTCCTGGAACAGGTCCTCCGATCGCAGGTCATACTGCTTTTTCAGCTCTTCCTGCAAAGCTTCCGAAAGCCGGTGGATTTGTTCGTCGGTCAGGTAATCCGCCAGGGATTTTTCCCGGATCCGTCCGGCCACATTGTCTGAAATCGTGTCCTGTACCTGTGGATCGATCTGTTCCGGCAGGGTGAAGGCATTGTAATCCGGCAGTTCATCCTCCCTGCTACGGAAAAGGCGGGAGGAGAAGCGGCGTAAGAGCTTGCGGCCGTCGGAATGGAACATGGCCGAAAACGCCAGTTCCCGCAGGACCCGACGGGCCTTGTCGTGGATGGAATAACTGTTTTTGTAGGCGTCCTTCATCTCGCCGTAGAAGTTATCCGTGGCGATGCGGACCTGACCCTCCGTCAGGTAGTCCGACATCCGGACTTCCGAGAGGACGTGCCGGAGCAGTTCTTCCGTGTGGTCTTTCAGCATCTGTTCGGCATACCGGCGGAATCCCTTTTCGGTTTCCCGGAAGTCTGCCATTTCCGACAGGCGGATCTGGCGGAAGTTCTCCGGCAGGTCTTCGGTCAGAAACCGGTCCACGATGTCTTCCACGTGGCGCCGCATCCGGTCGTTGACCAGTTCCGCCTTCAGCACGTCGTTGGTGAGGATCCGGGTCTCCACGCAGTCGCTGAGGCTGTCGATGAAGGCCTGCTGTTTTTCCTCGGTGCTGAGGATGCTCACGTCGAAAATCTGTTTGCCGAACAGTTTTACGGGCTTGAAGAGCCATCGCACCGCATATTTATTGGTGATGTAGCCGGCGACGGTGCCGGAAAAAATCAGGGTCACCGCTGCCAGTATCATTAAAATCAAAGTATTATCCATAGTCGTTGTTCAGGACGATCCTTGCTGTTGTCGTTAATCGCTTACTTTGAAAGAGAACTCGTTGTCTTTCAGAGAGTCGTCTGTTTCCCATGAAATGGCGTATTGCTTATACTTGTCTTCAAAGTACTCCCGGTTTTCGTCAAGAGCCGGGAAACTCTTCTCATTGGACGAGATCCGGACCTTGTGCTCCTGGAACAGAAAGCACACGGGACGGCTTTTCATAAAGCCCCGGATCTGTTCTTCAACGGCTTCCCGGGCAGCCAGGGCTTCCGGAGAGACCGGTCTTTCCTTATCTGTCATGAAATCTCCTCCCTCATTCTTTGGTTGTGCCTTCAGTTTATGCCAAAAGCGCGAAAAAGTCAATTCGGCCGTGCGTCCGGCAGCCGGCTCTCGTTGTCAGGGAATGCCGCAGTATGGTATAATAAAAGAACTACAAGGAGGGGTAAAGTATATTTACGTTCATCACCGGATTCATCCGGGGATTGCGGTCGGAAGACGAAGCGCAGCCGAACTGGAAAAATAAGGCGTAAATATAGTAGAAACTCCCTGGTAAAAATGGTATACTGGCGAAAAGACAACCATAGCAGTCGCATAATCAGATTTTGCAGGATATGAGAGTGAAAACGGAGGAAATCATGAAAATCACAAGCGTCGATATTATCAAATTATTCAAGGAGCCCAGCGAGCAGTGTGAAATCGCTGTAGCGGGGCCCTGGCATCCCATCATCGTCCGGGTGAACACGGACGAAGGAATCAGCGGCTACGGGGAAATCGGCCTGGCCTACGGCATCGGACAGAAAGCCGGATTCGGCATCGGGGCGGATTTTGCCTCCTGCGTTATCGGGATGGATCCGCTGGACAACGAGGCCATCTGGAACAAGCTTCACCGCCAGACTTTCTGGGGAATGGGCAACGGCGGCGTGATCATGGCCGGGATTTCCGGCATCGACATCGCCCTGTGGGACATCAAGGGCAAATACTACAATGCGCCGGTCCACAAGCTGCTGGGCGGCAAGACCAACAGCCGGCTGAGGACCTACGCCAGCCAGCTCCAGTTTGACTGGGGGCTGGTGGCCCGGAACCTGACGGATCCGGCGGATTATGCGGAAGCGACGAGAAAAGCCATGGCCGACGGGTTCGACTGCGTAAAAGTGGACCCCATCGCCTACGATGAAAACGGCGTGTGGTACGGCCGGAGCAACCGGGGGATCCTGATGCAGGACCAGATCCGGATGGCGGTGGAAAGAGTAGCCGCCATGCGGGAAGCTGGCGGACCGGACCTGGATATCATCATTGAGCTCCACGCCCTGACGGATGCCAATACGTCCATCCAACTGGGGAAGGAACTGGAGCAGTTCAACTGCTTCTACTATGAAGAACCCACTTCGCCCATGAATCCCGAACTGTTC
>JAFWFI010000063.1 GCA_017515705.1 Bacillota bacterium | reverse complement strand
TTTCAAACAGGGAATTGGTCCATGCGACACCATGCCCTCTCTTGTTCAGGCAATACGGAATGCTTGGCATGCCGGAACCCCACGCCTGGGAGCATCCGGTCCCGTTTGCCCAGTACACATTCTCACCGAACAGCTGGGTCAACAGTTTTGCATAAGGAGTCTCTCCGCAACCCGCGCAGGCAGCAGAGAATTCAACCAGCGGTTGGTGGAACTGGCTTCCGCGGACGGAATAGCGGGAGAACAGATCCGCCTTGTCAGTCAGTCTCATCGCGTATTTCCAGTTCTTCAGATCCTTTTCATCCGGATGGGCGGGCACCATTTTGATTGCCGGATCCTTCGCCGGGCAGACCGGGATGCAGCTTCCGCAGCCAGTACAGTCGTGGGTAGAGATCTGCAGGCTGTAATACAGCTTTTCTCCCCGGTTGGATTTGTAGCCTCTCAGCGGTGTCGTCACGAAACCTTCCGGTGCCTTTTCCTTTTCTTGTTCATTGAGCAGGAAGGGCCGGATGACCGCATGGGGGCAAACGAAGGAACACCGGTTGCACTGAGAGCATTTTTCCGGATCCCATTCCGGCACGCGGACCGCCAGACCGCGTTTTTCGTAGGCTGTCATGCCCATCGGCATGTGCCCGTCTTTCACTTTTTCCAGAACGCTGACCGGAAGGTTATCGCCAACCTGGTTGTCGATCGGCAGGACAATGTTGTCAACGATCCAGGGACGATTGGGTTTTTTGACCTCGACGTCCTCGCAATTCTTCCAGGACTTGGGGACTTCTACTTTCCTGAACCCATCAACACCGGCCTCAAGCCCGCGGATGTTCCGTTCGACCACAGCTTCACCCTTGGACCGGTACTTTTTCCGTACCGCATCCTGCATCTTGACGATCGCCTGTTCTTTCGGAATGACCCCGCTGATCATGAAGAACGCAGCCTGAAGGATCGAATTCTTGTGTTCGCCCAGCCCTGCTTCCTCCGCCAGTCTGGTGGCGTTGATAATGTAGAAGGTAACGTTTTTTTCTGCCAGGAGCCTCTTCACCTTCGGTGAGAGGTGGTCTCCCACTTCCTCGGGCGACCAGGGGCAGTCCAAAAGGAGCGTTCCGTTCGGCTTGATTTCATCCACCACCTCGAAGTCGTTGATGAAATGATGGTTGTGACAGGCGACGAAATTTGCCTGCTTGACATAGTAGGAACTGCGGATCGGGTTCTGGCTGAAGCGCAGGTGAGACTTGGTCGTCCCCAGCGTCTTTTTGGCATCATATTCGAAGTACGCCTGTCCGTACTGATTGGTGGTGTTGTTGATAATGTCGATGGTGCTCTTGTTGGCGCCGACTGTGCCATCTCCGCCCAGCCCCCAGAATTTGCAGCTGATGAAATCATCGAGAATGTCAAAATCCGGGTCCACCGGCAGTGATTTGTGCGTCACGTCATCAATGATGCCGATGGTAAAGCCGTCGATGGGATCGTCGGATGCCAGATTGTCATAAACAGCAGCGATCTGCGCCGGGTTCGTGTCCTTTGAGGACAGTCCGTAACGGCCGCCGATCACGTCAATATCCCAGCCGGCTCTCAGAACCGCTGTGCAGATATCCTGGTAAAGAGGCTCCCCGCCGTTGCCCATGCACTTGGAACGATCCAGCACGGCGATTCTTTCCACGGTTTCCGGCATGGCTTGCCACAGATGCTTTTCTGAAAACGGCCGGTAGAGGTGTACCTGGACATAACCGACTTTCCTTCCCTGCGCCATTAGTGTGTCGATGGTCTGCTGAATGGCCCCCGTGACGGAACCCATAGCGACGATGACATCCGTTGCCTGGGGATCTCCATAATAGTTGAAGAGTTGATAATCCCTGCCTGTGAGCTTGTTGATCTTGTGGAAATACTTTTCCACGATATCCGGAAGCTTTTCATAATCCCAGTTATTGGATTCCCGAACCTGGAAGTAAACATCCGGGTTCTGGACTGTGTTACGAAGTGTCGGATGTTCCGGATTGAGTGCACGGTCCTTGTGCGCCTTTACGTATTTCGGGTTCATCAGTTTGATGACCGCATCCATGTCGGGCACCTCCACCTTGTTGATCTCGTGGGAGGTCCGAAAACCATCAAAGAAATGCATGAAGGGAATGTTGCTTTCCATTGCCGCCAGATGCGCCACCGGCGTCAGATCGATGACCTCCTGCACGCTGGCGGTACAGTACTGTGCCCATCCGGTATCCCGGCAGGCCATCACGTCCGAATGGTCGCCGAAAATACTCATGGCATGCGTTCCGACCGTTCTTGCTGCGACATGCAGCACAGCGGGCTGTCGTTCTCCTGCGATCCGGTAGAGGACCGGGATCATCAGCATCAGTCCCTGAGAAGAGGTATAGCTGGTGGTCAGGGCACCGGTCTGGATCGCTCCGTGTACCGCACCGATCGCTCCGGCTTCAGACTGCATTTCCGTCAGCGTCACCGGCTGTCCAAACATATTCTTTCGTCCGCCCGCGGCCCATTTGTCCGTCAGGGTTGCCATCGGTGAAGACGGCGTAATCGGGTAAATCGCCGCGATTTCCGTAAACGGATAAGCCATGTAGGCGGCAGCTTCGTTGCCGTCCATTGTCATAAATGTTTTCATTTTCTTTTCCTTTTGATTTGTATTTCCCATGTTTTTCTCCGTTATCGTTTATTTGACTTTCTCCAAATCCCCTGCTTTTCTGCGGCACGAATCAGATCATCCCGGAAGTCCGGATGCGCGATGGAGATCATCAGTTCCGCTCGCTCCCAGGTGTTTCGCCCGCGCAGATCGACCTTGCCCTGCTCTGTGACGATGTAGTGCACAGCGGCCCGCGGCGTTGTCACGATATCTCCTCCCGTGAACATCGGCAGGATGTTGCTGCAAAGGTTGCCGTCCCGGTCTTTGTGAGTGCTGGTCATCGCCAGGAAGGATTTCCCTCCGGGGGAGATCATCGCCCCTTCCACAAAATCCACTTGGCCGCCCGTTCCGCTGATCTGCCTCGTTCCCGCACTTTCGGAGACTACTTGTCCATACAGGTCGGCGCTGACACATCCGTTGATCGCCAGGACATTGGAATTCTGTCCGATGACGGACGGTTCGTTGATGTAATTGACGTTGTCACACTGGATCGTGGGATCGCTTCCAACCCAGTCATATAATTCCTGAGATCCCGCGCAAATGGCGAACAGAGATCTTCCCGGATACAATTCCTTCCGTTTTCCGGTCAGTTTTCCCTGTTTGTACAGCTTCAGATACGCATCGGTGATGAGTTCTGTATGACACCCCAGATCGCTGATGTCGGAGTCTGCCAGGTATTCGCCGAGGATATTCGGAAGACCCCCGACGCCAAGCTGAAGCACGGCGCCGTCGTGAATCTCCGGCAGAATGAATTCGGCTATCTTTACCTCCTCCGGGCTGGGCGGCGGAGACAGTATCTCAATGGGTGGGTGGTGTTCTCCTTCCACGATATAATCGACCTGGCTAATGTGAATCCGGGTCATTTCCCAGCCGGCCGCCTGTCTTTCCGGAATGAAGTGCGTGTGCGGCAGGTGTTCGTTGATTTCCAGAATTACGATGTCAGCCGCATCCAGGACCGGCTTGGCCGTGGAGCTCGTGAAATGCAGGCTGAACCACCCTTCGTCATCCATCGGACTCGTGCACATCATGGCAACGTTCACCTTGCAGCAACCCCGTTCGTAAAAGTAGCGCTGGTGACGGTAATACATCGGCTGATGGCTGATCCAGCCGTTTTTCCAGTATTTTCGTTCGTATGACGAAAGATACCAGCTGTGATAGGTGAAGCTCTCCTGCATCGGATCCTGTTCGACGATCTGGATCGGTTCAAACATGAAGTAGCCCCTGCAATTCACGCCTTTCAACTCGCCCTTTCGTTTTGCCAGTGCCGCATCCAGCAGAACCGGCTGGCCTTGAGACAAAGTGTAGTCGATCCAGTCGCCGTCCCTGACGCATCGGACAGCCTCTTCCGGAGTTCGAAGTTTCCTTTTGTATTCCTCGTAAATACTCATATCCTATTTTATGCCTTTCTGTTTTGTATTCTTTAATGCATCGATCACCGTACAGATACTCCATATCGGACTATTTCCCTTACTTTTATTGCATTTGTGTTTAATTATACTACTATAAACCATATTTTAAAAGACTTAAACCGTTTAAGATTAGCGTCTTTTTAGCAAAAACGGGAATAAATTCCTCACCCGTGCTCTTGTGTTATCCTCCGGGGCTCGAGCCGCCGTAGTAGTTCTGGCGCTTTTACTGAGTGATAGCGCAAAAGTGGGGATCACCGCTGAAGGCAACTAAAAAAGCGAGCCCTTTTGGACTCGCTTTTTAGAAAACCGGCAACTTCCTACTTTCCCAGGCAGTCGCCCGCCAAGTATCATCAGCGTTTGAGAGCTTAACTTCTGTGTTCGGGATGGGTACAGGTGG
>JAFWFI010000062.1 GCA_017515705.1 Bacillota bacterium | reverse complement strand
TGGGCTGACCGGTTCAGCCTTATTTCATCACTTGCGTCAGCCTTGTTACCTCTTTCATGGCTTCGGGGCTGACCTCTCCCGATTTTTCACATCCTTCGCCTCAGCCTGATCTACCCTTTTGCTCCCTTCGGGCTGACTATAGCCTGAAAACCTTCTGTTATAAACGTGCGATGGGTATTTATATTATCCTCTCATAATACAGGAAGTCCGTCCAGCCGGTATTCTCCGCATAAAGATGCTGCTCTCCCCGATAGGAAAAACCCAGTTTCCCGTACATGCGCTGCGCCGGCAGATTGGATTTCAGCGTATCCAGCCGCAGGGCTTTCTTCCCGTTTTCCCTTGCGATTCGAAGGGACTCCTCCACGATCGTTCTGCCCACGCCCTTCCCCCGGTATTCCGGGCAGGCTGCCAGAATATGGAGGACCGCGACCCGGTCATCCGCCAGGTCCTCCGCCCACCGGACGGGATGATAATCCTCCCCCTGATACAGGGTGAGCGCCGTCACGCCGGCGATGCTCTCCTCGTCCATCAGCAGGTACATCTCCCCGTTTTCGATATATGACCGGAGCAGTTCGTCGTGCGGATGCTTTCCGTAGGCCCACCGGGCATGCTTTTCGATTTCCGGCGTGTTTTCGATAATCTCGATATACTTCCTTTTTACCGTTTCAAAGTCTTTCGTCTGAATCAGTTTCATCTTCTCTCCTTTCGCCATTCCCCTTTTTATCCCTACTTGATCTGAGTCGGGTGCGCCTCCGTCACGAAAATCATCCCGTCGTACAGCTGCGATGGGGTCTGCCATACCCGGTAAGCATGAGGCAGGACCCGAAATACCAGTCCGCTCAGCCCATCCATTGGGTTTTCGCCCAGACTCCCCATAAAGATATATTCATTTACCTGTTTTGTCAAATCCGATTCCGCAGGTATCCCCGAAAAGTCCAGATAGCAGATGTTCTCACCGTTCTTCCGGGCAGCCTTCGCCAGCGGGTCCCTGGAATAGAATGTTCTGATGACCCGTTTTTCGGAGTTGGTGGCACAGTTGCATTCCGTTTTGTAGAATTCGGTCCCGATCATAAAATACGCCTCTTCGCCGATCTCATCCGCCAGAAGGTTTCCCATGACCTTCTGCTCGCCGCCGACATACGTGCCGTACTGCTCCAGGTGTCCGTTGTGTCCGGTAATGAAGATCCGGTCGTTGCCGCGCTTCTCTTCCTGCCCCAGGATCCACATCGTATTCTCCGCCATATAGCCGTCCCGGACGCCGTTATAGTTCCCGGCGTTCTCCTCATAGACTTTCGCCATCTCATTGTTCTGCAGCAGAATGTCCGTCAGATGTGCGCCAAGGGCGGTACGCTCTTCCCCGGCATTATCTGCGGTCATGCCCAGGAAATTTTCCCGAAGATCCGTCAGAACCGCCGTTGTTTCCTCTCTGCTCACATCGGCGGCCCATCCGTCCCCGTCCCACAGGTTTTCCAGATCAGATGTGTCCAGCCCCGCGGCTTTCGCTGTTTCCAGCAGATACCGGTAATTATACTCCATCCGCTGCATGTCAAAGCCGAAGAAGCGAAGGTCTTCCCCTTCTTCCGCCGTTTCGTTATAGCGGCGCATCCAGGAAATCAGATCCTCCATTTCCTCTGTCCGGTAAATGGTGAAACCGATGGCCGCCGCCGCTTCCGCTGCCGAGCCTTCGCCTCCGTGGATGTAGCGGTTGACCGCCTCGCATCCGCCGAAGTCCCCTTCAATGGCAAACGCCCGGACACCGTATTGTTCCACCAGAACCTTGAACACGTCGAGCTTCAGTGCCTGGAATTCCCGGTTCCCGTGGGTCGCTTCCCCCAGGCCGATGATGCGGGTCCCTTCCGGAACCGTCAGCTCCGAAACCGGCGCCGCGTATTTCGCAAACTCTTCCGGGTCTGCACTTTCACCGGTGCCGAAGCCCCCAAAGTGGGAATAAACAACGCCGCCTGCGATTAAAACCAATAAGATGATCAGCAGAATGATTCCCGCTGTTTTTTTCTTTGAAGTCATGATTCTCTCCCCGTCAGTCTTTCTTTTTTTTATACATTCCGATAATGCTCATTAGGATCGCCGCACCCCCAAAGCAGGCAGCGCCTATGATCCAGCGCCCGTCCGCGATCTGGAAGGTTGCCGCGCAGAACAACAGTATTACCGCCAGATCCAGCCACTTGGAAATATTCGTTTTCATGATCTCTCCTCCTTATCGTTTTCATCTTCGTCTTTATCGGAACCGAACAGCCCGAAGGCGATCCCAAAACACACTCCCATGCAGATTCCGATCACCCAGTCGTGCATGGAAAGCCCAAAGACGATGCTCCATAAAACCGTCATTGCCAGGGGAAAAACATTTATTGTTTCCAATCCTTTTTTCACGATCACCACTTCCCTTTTCTGTGATTCACTGCTTCCCGATCAGCTTCCTGAACTCGGCATCCACATCCGCGTTTCCTTCCGCCAGTCCGGGGATCTCCTTGTAGGCCTTGCAGACGCTCAGGCTGATTTCTCCCATGATTTTCCCCATCTGTTCCGCTGTGTAGAAACTCTCATTGGTAACGATCAGAGTGGCAAAGCTGTACGCGATCAGCCAGAGATTGCGGAAATAGCTGTCCGCCGTTTGAGCGTCTATATGATAGAAGCTCATCAGGGATTCCCGCACCAGGTCCTGGGAAAATGCCAGGGCTTCCTCTGCTCCGCCGCTGGCCCCGCCGGGTTTCGTCAGGAACAGTACTTTATACAATTCCGGCTCCTCCCTGGCGAACATCAGGTACTGCTGGCCCACACCGCGGAACGGGACCGGTCCGGCCAGCCCCCGTTCGATGTACGCCCGGTACTCTTCCTTCGCCATCTCGTACACGTCGCTCCGGAGCTGTTCCATGGTATCGTAGTAGGTGAAGATCGGCCTCGGGGATACCCCCAGTTCCTTCGCCACTTCCCTCGCAGTCACAGCGTCGATTCCCTGCTCCCGCACGACCTTCAGCGCCGCCCGTACGATCTCCTCTTTCTGAAACTTGACTTTCGGTGGCATGAATACCCTCCTCCTTTATGAAAACTATTGTTATGCAACGCTTGTTTTGTATCAATTTCATTATATCCATCTATCCACAATTGTCAACCCAAAAAATAAAAAAGATCCTTCGTTTCGCTCAGGATGACATTACAACGTTGTCATTCTGAGGCGAAAGCCGAAGAATCTTTCTTCAATCTCCCATCTTAAATCTCCAAGCTTCAAGCTTTTATTCCGGATTAATGACATACTCCTCCATTGTCTTAAAGGCGCTGTCGATCAGCCCCTCCACATCCAGATTAGCCTCCGAGCGCAGAATGCTCTCCAGCTTCGGCTTCGTGGACGGGTGCTTCGGCAGGAAGACCGTGCAGCAGTCCTCATAAGGCTGGATGGAAATGTCGAAGGTCCCGATCTTCTGGGCGATGGCCATGATGTCCACCTTGTCCATGGCGATCAGGGGCCGCATCACCGGCATCTGCACCGCATTGTCCGTCACGACCAGGCCCTGGACCGTCTGACTGGCCACCTGGCCCACGTTTTCGCCCGTGATCAATACATCGGCCCTGACGTCCTGTGCGAGCCTCTCAGCGATCTTCATCATGAACCGGCGGGACAGGATGGTCATCTGTTCCTCCGGGCAGTGCTCGTTGATCGCCTGCTGGATCTCCAGCAGGTTGATGCAGTGGACTTTGATCCGGCCGCAGTAACCCGCCAGCACCTTCACCAGGTCCAGTACCTTTTCCTTCGCCCGGTCGCTGGTGAAGGGATAGGAATGGAAATGAATCGCTTCGATGTTCATGCCCCGCTTGGCCATCATCCAGGAAGCCACCGGGCTGTCGATCCCGCCGGACAGCAGGATCAGTCCCTTGCCGTTGGTTCCCAGCGGCAGCCCGCCGAAGCCTTCCATCTTGTCGTGGTAAATGTAGGTCTTGTCCCGGCGGACATCCATGAACAGCAGGCAGTCCGGGGTGTGGACATTCACCCTCAGCGGGTAATCCGGATCGTCGTTGCAGGCCTTCAGGATGCTCCCGCCGGCCTTCCGGGCGATCTCCGGGGAGATGATCGGGAACTGCTTGTTGCTGCGCTTCGCCTCCACCTTGAAGGTGTAGATCTTCTGCTGCGCCCGGATCTCCTTCATGTATTCCGCCGCTGCCGGGAAGATGGTTTCCGGATCGGATTCCACTTCCGCTGCAATGCTGACAGTGGATACGCCGAAGACCCTGGCCACTTCCTGCGCCATTTCGGGCAGTTTTTCGGGATCGTCGGTCCGTGCGAACACGACCCCCTCGTAACGCCATACATGCGCGCCGGGGAAGTCCTTGATCGCTTTTTTGATCCGCTCCATCAGCACCCGTTCAAAATAGGGTTTATTCATGCCCTTCAGGGCGATTTCTCCGTATTTGATAATCAGTACTTTATCCATTATATGATACTCCTGTTTATCTAAGATCCTTCGCTTTGCTCAGGATGACATCGTCTGCTTCGTTCAGACTGACATCTTTTATTTGTGTCATTCTGAGGCCGTAGGCCGAAGAATCCTCTCCTATCTACAATCTCCAGACTTCTATCTCCTTCTAGTGATCTTCCGGATCTGGGCTACAGAAGTCTTCAGGCAGTCCAGCACGATGTCCATTTCCTCGGTTGTATTGAACGCCGAAAAGCTGAACCGGATGGCGCCTTCGATTTCCTCGTCGGACAGCCCCGCCGCCTTCAGCACATGGCTCTGTCCCTTCTTGTGGGAAGAACAGGCTGACCCCGTGGAGACGTAGATTTCCTTCTGCTCCAGCATGTGCAGCAGGACTTCCCCCCGCACGCCCGGGAAACTGACGTTCAGCACGCTGCAAACACAGCGCTCGTCTTCAAAACTGTTGATCCGGATATCCTCGATCTGGTCTTTGATTCCTTCCATCAGGTAATCCCGCACCGTTCGGATCGCTGCGGTCCGGCCGGCCAGGTCCCCGCAGGTGATCTCCACCGCCTTGCCGAAGCCGGCGATGCCCGGCACGTTCTCGGTGCCGGAACGGAGCCCCCGCTCCTGTCCGCCGCCGGTCACCGGCGACCTCAGGTTCGTTCCCTTCCGGATATACAGCGCCCCCATTCCCTTGGGGCCGTGGATCTTATGGGCGGAAACTGCCACCAGGTCCGCGATGTCCGTCACCGGTTTCATGGGCAGCTTTCCAAAGGACTGGACGGCGTCCACATGGAAATACAGCTTTTCCCGGTCCTTCAGGATCCCGCCGACCTCTTCCACCGGCTGGATGGTGCCCAGCTCGTTGTTGACATGCATCATGGATACCAGCACGGTATCCTCCGTCAGGGCCGCTTTGACTTCTTCCGGATCGATCCGGCCGTGGTCGTCCACGCCCAGGAATACCGTTTCAAAGCCTTCCTGTTCCAGAGCCCGGAAGGTCTCCAGCACCGCAGGATGCTCAATCCCGTCGGTGATGATTCTCTTTCCTTTGCGCTTTAACGCCCGGGCGCCTCCCAGCAAAGCAATGTTGTCCGCTTCCGTGCCGCTGCCGGTGAAGATCACTTCCCCCGGGCTGACTGCCAGGGCGGCCGCCAGGCTTTCCCTGGAACCGCGGAGAATCTTCTCCGCCTCCAGCCCCATCCGGTGCAGGGAAGATGGATTGCCGTAATGCTCCCGCATGGTCTCTGCCACCACTTCCGTCACCTCATCATAAGGCCGCGTGGTGGCGCTGTTGTCTAAATAAATGGTCATTTCTTTCTCCGAAAAACAGAACGCACCTCACGGTGCGTTCCTTTTTTACTTCGCATATTCAATCGCGCGGGTCTCCCGAACCACGTTGACCTTGATCTGTCCCGGATATTCCAGCTCAGCTTCCACTTTCTTGCTGATTTCCCGGGCAAGGAATACCAGTTCCTCGTCGGAGACTTTGTCAGGCTTGGCGATGATACGGATCTCACGCCCGGCCTGAATCGCATATGATTTTTCTACACCTTCTGTTGAATTAGCAATTTCTTCAAGTTTTTCTAATCTCTTAATGTACGTTTCCAGGGTTTCTCTTCTGGCCCCCGGTCTCGCAGCAGACAGGGCGTCTGCAGCCGTTACCAGCACTGCTTCCAGGCTCTTCGGTTCGTAGTCCCCGTGGTGGGAAGCCATACCGTCGATGATATTCTGGTGTTCTTTGTACCTCTTCAGGAGGTCGATACCGATATCTACGTGGGTGCCTTCCACTTCGTGGTCCACAGCCTTGCCGATGTCGTGGAGCAGTCCGGCCCGCTTGGCCACCTTCACATCGAGGCCAAGTTCAGAAGCCATCAGTCCCGCCAGGTGCGCTACTTCCACGGAGTGGTTCAGCACGTTCTGGCCGTAACTGGTTCTGTATTTCAGTCTGCCCAGCAGCTTCACCAGTTCCGGATGCAGGTTGTGGACACCCACATCGAACGTGGCCTGTTCGCCGGCTTCCTTGATGTTCTGGTTGACTTCTTTTTCTGCTTTTTCCACCATTTCCTCGATCCGTGCCGGATGGATCCGACCATCATGGATCAGTTTTTCCAGGGCGATCCGGGCGATCTCTCTGCGAACCGGGTCAAACCCGGAGAGAATCACGGCTTCCGGCGTATCGTCGATGATCAGGTCGATACCGGTGGCGGTTTCGATGGCGCGGATGTTCCGGCCTTCCCGTCCGATGATCCGGCCCTTCATTTCCTCGTTGGGGAGAGGAACCACGGATACGGTGCTTTCCGCCACATGATCCGCCGCACAGCGCTGGATGGAAGTGGTGATGATTTCTCTGGCTCTTTTTTCGCCTTCTTCTTTGGCTTTCTGTTCAATGTCCTTGATCATAAGAGACGCTTCGTAACGAATCTCCTTTTCCACGTTGGCCAGGAGCAGTGTCTTGGCGTCCTCGGAGGACATGCCTGAGATTTTCTCAAGCTCTTCAATCTGTTTTTCCAGGAATTTATCTAATTCTTGTTCTTTTTCAGATACTTTTAATTCTTTCTTTGCGATTTGGTCTTCTTTTTTCTCGATGTTCTCAAGCTTTTTATCTAAAGACTCTTCACGCTGCAACAGTCGCCTTTCGAGCCTTGTCATTTCATTTCGTCTGTCCTTGATTTCCCGGTCCACATCGCTTCTGAGCTTCTGTGCTTCTTCCTTCGCTTCCAGAGAGATTTCCTTCTTAATGGTCTTCGCCTCTTTTTCCGCGTCCAGGAGCATGTTCTTTGCTGTCTGCTCAGCGCTGCCAATGGTCCGTTCACTGACATTCTTTCGAACGATGTAACCCGCCAGGATACCGATCAACAGACAAATCAAAGCGACTATTACTGTAGTCAGCATCGGGTTGATACTAACACACCTCCTTCTTTTTAATTTTGTAAATAAATCATTTCGTTGAATTGCTAATCATTTGTTGTAACCTCTACAACACTATAATTATATAGATTTTTGACTATTCAGTCAAGAGGAAACGATGAAACACACGGGATAAATGCGCGCCGGCTTCGCTGTCTTCCAGGTCCGCCACCGGACAACCGTTGCTGAAGGCCACGTGCATGTTTTCATCGTAGGGAATCACGCCGCACACCGGGATCCCGAAGGCGTCCGCAATGTCTTCCACGTCCAGAAGGTACCCCTCGTCCGCCAGTTTCAGCCGGACATTGTTGACCAGCAGCCGGCAGCGTTCCGACGGCATTCCCTTTTCCTTCAGGGCGGCCAGCAGGCTCTGCCCCGCCCTCAGGGACACCGGGTCCTGGGTGGTGATCAGCAGGCAGCGGCGGCTCATCAGCCCCATCTGCACGCAGACCTCCGTTGAGGCGGAGGATGTGTCGATGATCACATAATCAAAGCCTTCCTGCACCCTTTCCAGGAGGGTCTCAAACTCCACCATCCGGATTCCTCCGCCTTTGCGGAAGACCGGCGGTTCCAGAATGTACAGGTCCGGATATTTGTGATGCCGGGTCAGGGCCTGCCGGATCCGGCAGTCTCCCCGGAGCACATCCACCATGTCGTAGATCACCCGGCTTTCCAGGTCCAGGGCCATATCCACTCCGCGGGACTGGAAATTCCCGTCGATGATCAGCACTTTATATCCGTCTGCCGCCAGCCGGACGCCGAGATTCGCTGCCATCAGCGTTTTCCCGGTGCCGCCCTTGCCCGACAGCACAGTGATGATTTCAGGCATTTTTTTCTCCTGTGTCATGAGGGTCGCTCCTCCCAGGGCATATCCCAGAAAATGCTGTGATAGACGCCGTTGCCGATGACGATGTGATCGGCCACACGGACGCCCAACAGTTTGCCCGCTTCCACCGCCCGGCGGGTCAGTTCCAGGTCCTTCTCGCTGGGCTGCGGGTCTCCGCTGGGGTGGTTGTGGATCAGCACCACGGAAGCCGCGCCCTTGCGGATCGCATTGGCGAAGATCTCCCGGGGCTG
>JAFWFI010000061.1 GCA_017515705.1 Bacillota bacterium | reverse complement strand
GAACTGATGGCGGCTGCCGCCTCCCTGATGACGAATATGCCTGCCATGAGCTTTTCCAAGGATGCGGCCACGGGAGAATATCTGGCCTGCAACCAGGCCTTTGCGGAGTATGCCTGCAGAGCGACGCCGGAGGACATCATCGGCCGGACGGATTACGAGCTTTTTGACAGGGAAACGGCGGATCACATCGTGGCCGATGACCGGAAGGCCATGGCCATGGATAAGCCTTATATTTACTTTGAGGATGTGCCGGATGCGGCGGGAACGATGCGGCACCTGCAGACGACGAAACTGAAATTCACGGATGAGAGCGGCCGATTGTGCACCCTGGGCATGTGCGTGGACGTAACGGAACTGAGCCGGTACAAGGCGGCGGAAGCCCGGCAGCATGAGCTGGAGGAGCGGCTGGCGCTGCAGGAGGAACTGCTGGAGAAAGAACGGCAGAGAGCCCGGCAGGAAAGCCTGATCACCGCCCTGTCCGCCGACTACTGGAGCGTATATTACCTGGAACTGGACAAGGACGAAGGCATCTGCTACCAGTCCCATTCGGACGTGGTGGACGGATTCAAGGTGGGGGAACAATTCCGGTACCTGGAGGCCGTTACCGCCTATGCCAATCAATACATTACCGACGAATATCGGGAGGAATTCCTGCGGTTCATCCAGCCGGATGCCATCCGGGCGGGGCTGGAAAACCAGGCGGTCATTTCCTACCGCTACATGGTCCGCCGAAACGGGCGCGACTCCTATGAAATGGTTCGGTTTGCCGGCGTGCGGCGGCTGGGAGAGCGGGAGGACCATCATGTCCACACGGTGGGGGCCTGCTTCACGGACGTGGATGCGGAGACCCGGCAGAGCCTGGCCCGGAACCGGGCACTGACGGAAGCCCTGACCCAGGCGGAAGAGGCCAACCGGGCCAAGACCGCCTTCCTGTCGAATATGAGCCATGAGATCCGTACGCCCATGAACGCCATCATCGGGCTAGACAGCATCGCCCTGAACGAGCCGGATCTGCCGGAGCGGACCCGGGAGCACCTGGAGAAAATCGGGACTTCTGCCCAGCACCTGTTGAGCATCATCAACGATATCCTGGATATGTCCCGGATCGAATCCGGCCGGATGACTTTGAAGAGTGAGGAGTTTTCCTTCTCCAAGGCATTGGAGCAGGTGAATACCATCATCAGCGGCCAGTGTCGGGACAAGAAGCTGGAGTATGAATGCCGGATCAAGGGGGTCATCGATGATTATTACATTGGTGACGATATGAAGCTGCGTCAGATCATGATCAATATCCTTTCCAATGCGGTCAAATTCACGCCGGAAGGCGGCAGCGTCACCTTTACGGTGGAAGAGACCGCCCGGTTGGAAGACAAGAGCACCCTGCAGATGACCATTGCGGATACCGGCATCGGCATGAGCCCGGAATACCTGCCCAAGCTCTTCGATGCCTTCAGCCAGGAGGATTCCTCCACGACGAATAAATACGGCAGCACCGGACTCGGGATGCCCATCATGAAAAACCTGGTGGAAATGATGAATGGCCACGTGGAGGTGGAAAGCAAAAAAGACGAAGGCACCACCTTTACCGTAATGGTGACCCTCACCCGCTCCGGCCGGAAGGACCGGACGATGCCGGAGGGCGAGATCCAGACCCATGAATTGAGCATTCTGGTGATCGACGATGACCCGGTGGCCTGCGAACACGCTCAGATCGTGATGGGCCAGGTGGGCATCGACTGCGATGTGGCCGGGTCCGGAGCGGAAGGGCTCCGGATGGTGGAGGTCTGCCATGCCCGGAGAGACCCTTACCACCTGATCCTGGTGGACTGGAAGATGCCGGAGATGGACGGCGTGGAGACTACCCGCCGGATCCGGGAAGTGGTGGGCAACGAGACCCCCATCATCATCCTGACCTCTTATCACTGGGACGATGTGGCGGAGGAAGCCCGGGAAGCCGGGGTGGACAGTTTCGTGCCCAAGCCTCTGTTTGCCGCCACGGTGATCGATGAGTTCCGGGAAGCCTTCCGGAAAAAGAATCTGGAGCTGATGAAGGGCCGGGCCGACCTGAAGGGCCGGCGGATACTGTTGGCGGAGGATATGATGGTCAACGCGG
The DNA here is from genome assembly GCA_017515705.1 of Bacillota bacterium. Classification (GTDB taxonomy): domain Bacteria; phylum Bacillota; class Clostridia; order Peptostreptococcales; family Anaerovoracaceae; genus RUG14258. The sequence continues at coordinate 8,990 of JAFWFI010000061.1, read as the reverse complement.
AGATCATGGTGATGGTCCTGGCGATGCGGGAAATCGAAGCGGAAGTGGCGGAGAACGGTCGGATCGCTCTGGAAATGGTGGAAGACCATGAGCCTGGCTACTACGATGCGGTGCTGATGGATATGCGGATGCCGGAGATGGACGGGCTGGAGGCTACCCGGCGGATCAGAGCGCTGGACCGGGAGGACGTGAAGACGCTTCCCATCATCGCCCTGACAGCCAACGCCTTCGACGAAGATGTCCAGCGCAGCATGCAGGCGGGACTGAACGCCCACCTGAGCAAGCCCGTGGAACCGGAAGCCCTTTTTGAGACCCTGGAGAGTCTCATCGGCCACCGGGAGAATGCCGGGGAATGAACGGATAAAATCGGAACGATACGGAAGCGGAAAAACCCGCTTCCGTTAGCTGTTTTTTGAACAGAGTCTCGTCAAAAACCCGCCTAAAATTTGAAAAAACAGTGGCAATTGACATGGAATGAGATATAATGAAATGTAAAGGTTTTTTCGGATTGGAGCAAAGGAGAAAAGAATGAGAAAACGATCCAAAGTGATACTCGGCATCCTGATCGCCCTGGTGGTGATCGCCGCGCTGGCGGGGGTGCTGGTCACCTTTATCACGGATTATCTGTGGTTCAAGGACCTGGGCTACGCTTCCGTCTTCTGGACGAAGCTGCTGAGCCAGCTGAAGCTGGGCATTCCCTGCTTCATCATCGTCGCGGTGCTGCTGCGGCTGTACCTGCGGTTCATTAACCGGGATTACGACGACAAGGTCGATGTGGTCACCTACAACGCCAAGGACACGGCCATCAACAAGGTGTCCTGGCTGATTTCGGCGGTGGCGGCCCTGCTGTTCACCCTGATGACGGCCACCACCCTGTGGTACGAGATCATGAGCGTGATCCACAGGACGAAATTCGGCCGGACAGACCCGCTGTTCGGCAATGACATCAGCACCTACACCTTCACCCTGCCGCTGGCCAACGAGATTTACGCCCTGGCCACGAACTTCATCGTCGGGCTGGTGATGGTGACGCTGATCTACTACGCTTACCTGGTCTGGGCGAAGCGGCCCAAAGGCTTCCAGACTGCCATTACCGATGCGGCGGAAGGCGAAACGGCCGGACCGACGGACCCGAGGATGCTGGGAAGAAACCTTCTGGCGTCCAACTGGAAGACCCTGCTGCAGATCGGGCAGCGGCAGGTGATCCTCCTGGCCATCATCATTTTTGCCGTATTGGCGGCGGGCTTTTTCCTGAAGCAGTACGGCCTGCTGTTTAACGAAGGCAACCAGTCCAGCGTGGTCTACGGCGCAGGCTATGTGGACGTGAAGATCAACCTGTGGATGTACCGGATCCTGATCGCCCTGGCTGCGGTGTCGGCGGTGACCTTCTCCCTGGGAGTGGTCCGGAAGAAGGTGAAGCTGGCGGCCATCGGCCCCATTGCCGTGATCGCCGTCTTTGCGCTGGGAACCGGAATCGGTCTCATCGTCCAGAACTTCGTGGTGGCGCCGGATGAGATCAACAAGGAAAGCCCCTACATCCAGAACAACATCGAAATGACCCAGGCGGCTTACGGCCTGGACAAAATAGAGGAGAGCAGCTTTGCGGCGGACGATGCGCTGACGGCGGAGGACATCACGAAGAACAGCGCGATCTTCGAAAACATCCGGATCAACGACTTCGGGCCGACCAAGCAGTTCTACAACCAGCGGCAGTCCATCAAACAGTACTACTCCTTCCACGGAGTGGACGTGGACCGCTATCAGGTCGACGGGGATTATTCCCAGGTCTTCCTGGCAGCCCGGGAGATCGACGAGGAGCGGATCAACTCCCAGTGGATCACCAAGCACCTGAAGTACACCCACGGCTACGGGATCACCCTCTCCAAGGTGAATTCCATCACAGCCTCCGGTCAGCCGGACATTCTGATCCAGAACGTCCCGCCGGAATCCCAGGTGCCGGAGATCCAGCTGACCCGGCCGGAAATCTACTTCGGGGAAATGACGAATCATTACATCATCGTCAATACCAATGAAAAAGAATTCGACTATCCCTTAGGGGAAAGCAACGTATACACGGAATACGAATCGGATTCCGGCATCAACCTGAATCCGCTGAACCGGCTGCTGTTCGCCATCCGGGAGCACAGCATGAAGATTCTGGTGTCCACCAACATTTCATCGGGCTCCAAGATCCTGGTAGACCGGAACATCGAGGACCGTGTCCACAAGATCGCCCCGTACCTGGCCTATGATTCGGATCCCTACATGGTGGTTTCGGACGACGGGCAGCTGTACTGGATGATCGACGCATACACCACCAGTTCCTGGTACCCCTACACGGAACCCTATGCGGAACAGCTCAACTACATCCGCAACTCCGTGAAAGTGGTGATCAACGCCTACGACGGCAGCGTGGACTTCTACATCGTGGACCCGGAAGATCCCCTGGTAATGACCATGTCAAAGATCTTCCCGAAGCTTTTCAAGTCGGTGGAAGAGATGCCACAGGATCTCTACAAGCATATCCGTTACCCGAAATCCCTGTTTGAGGTCCAGGCCCACATGTACACCAAGTACCACATGAAGGACGTCAGCGTCTTCTATCAGGGCGAGGACCAGTGGGACGTGGCCAACGAGATCTACGGCCAGGAGATGGTGGAGATGGATTCCAACTACTTCATCATGAGCCTGCCGGGAAGCACGGAAGAGGAATTCCTGCTGACGATTTCCTACACGCCGGTGAGCAAGAACAACATGACCGGGATGATGATCGCCCGTTGCGACGGGGACCACTACGGCGAGCTGAAGCTCTACCGGATGCCCAAGGGCAAGACGGTTTACGGCCCGGCCCAGGTGGAAGCCCAGATCGACCAGGATCCCAATATTTCCAAGGAATTCTCCCTGTGGAGCCAGCGGGGATCCACCTACCTGCGGGGCAACATGTTCGTGATTCCGGTGGAAGATTCCCTGATGTATGTGGAACCCATCTACCTGCAGGCGGACAACGACAGTTCCCTGCCGGAAGTCAAGCGCGTCATCGCGGTATTCAATGACAATATCGCTTACGAAGCTACCCTGGGCGATGCCCTGAAGGCCCTCTTCGGACGGGAAATCGGCGAACTGGCCTTTGTGGGTGAGATCGATGCGGACCCGGCGGAGGTGGAAGCCGCCGAAAACGGTGAGGCGCCGGAGGGTGAGACCGCAGAAAGCGGAACCGCCGTGGCCGGCAGCCAGGAAGAACTGATACAAAAAGCCAACGAGGCATTCAACAATGCCGTGAGCTCCCAGCAGAACGGTGACTGGGCAGCCTACGGTGACTACCTGAAAGAACTCCAGCAGTACCTGGAGGCTCTGGAAGCCGGAACAGGAGAGTGATAACATGGATTACAGAAACCTGCTTTACACCATCCCCCCGTCCCAGAACGACGAGGCCAGCGTGAAGATGACCCTGACCCGTCACCCGGAAGTGGAATTCGTTTCCTTCGCCGGGGTGGACATCTGGGGCTATGCGACGGATGAAAAGATCCCGGTGAAGACCTTCATCGAGGATTACCGCAAACTCATGGAAAAAGGCGTCCAGACCGACGGCTCTTCCGTTATGCTCCCGAAAATCGCGGAGCTGAACAACGCCAAGGTGGACATCATCCCGGACCGGGACGTGAACTGGTACGTGGACTATAACCTGGGCAACCGCCGGGAGGACGGCAGCCCCGTGGGAACCCTGAGGATCCCGTCGGTGCTGGTGCACAACGAGACCGCCCAGGTGGGTTCCCGGGTGATCCTGAAGGACGCCATCCGGGTTTTCAAAAAAGAAATGAGGGAACTGCTGGAAAACAACCCGGCGGTTTTGAAGGAACTGGGAATCCGCAGCGGCGAGGAGATCGACGATATCATCCTGACTTCCGCCACGGAACTGGAATTCTGGGTCAAAACCCCGGACGATGTGGCGGACCGGGAGCAGCTGGCCACCTCCCAGAGCATGAAGGAGCAGTACTGGAAGCGTACGGTGGGGCCGGTTCGGACCGCCCTGGAAAAGACCCTGCGGTTCCTGGATTTCTACGGATTTGAAGTGGAAATGGGCCACAAGGAAGTTGGGGGCGTCAAGGCGAAGCTGGTAGGCAGCGGAGCCGCCTACGACCATATCATGGAGCAGCTGGAGATCGACTGGAAATACGCGGAGGCCCTGCAGGCGGCGGACAACGAAGCCCAGGTCAAGAACGTGGTGAAGGACGTCTTCCGCTACAACGGGCTGGATGTGACCTTCCAGGCCAAGCCCATCGAAAAAGTCGCCGGCAACGGCGAGCATACCCACCTCGGGGTGGCGGTCCGGCTCATCGACGGACGGATGGTCAATCTCTTCCACTCCCGGGACCCGAAGCAGTTCATGACATCCATCGGCTTCGGTGCCATCATGGGCCTGCTGAAGAATTACGAAGTGGTGAACCCCTTTATTTCCGCCACCAACGATGCGCTCAACCGGCTCCAGCCGGGCTTTGAAGCGCCGGTGTGCATCGTGACCTCCCTGGGCCACGACGCGGAGTCTCCCTCCAGAAACCGGACGGTGCTGGCGGGACTGGTGCGGGAGATCGGCAATCCCCTGTCCACCCGTTTTGAGCTGAGGGCGCCGAACCCCCGGAGCAACACCTATCTGGTCATCGCCGCTTCCTATCTGGCGATGCTGGACGGGATCAAGGCGGTGGTGGAAGCCGGAAAGACCCCGGAAGAGCTGGAGAAGGCCATTTCCAAGGAATACGGCGAAGAAGCCTTCTACCTGGAAAAAGACCGGGTCTACCGCAGTGAAAAGAACGTATTTACGGAGTATACCCCCCAGGAGCGGGAAAAACTCTTCGGCCGGGCACCCAAGACCGTGTGGGATGTGCTGATGGCACTGGATACCAACCCCGGGAAACTGGCGGTGCTCTGTGAAGGCGGCGTCTTCACGGAGCGAACCATCGAATCCTACCGGGAGGCCATGATCGACATGTGGCAGACGGAGCTTTCCGTGCGGATCATCCACGAGAACATGCTGATCGTGCGGGACTGCGTGAAGCTACCCTTTGAAGGGGAGACCGAACTGGACCGGGTCAACTGGGACAACGTGCAGAAACTGCGGAACTACCTGGCGAAGGACGACCTGAAGGAAAGCTGCCTGTTTACCCGGATCCGGGAGGCGCTGACAGCGAAGGATTACCCCCTGGCGTCGAAACTTCAGGAAGAAATGCATGAAAAAGTCGAAGAACTGATCTTCGCTTATAATGAGTATAAAAAGAATATATTATAAAGGAAGGACGTGACGGAGATGTTAGACATCAAACGAGTCAGAAGCGAATTTGAAGAAGTGAAAAAAGCCGTGGAATCCAGAGGCCAGGGCGATTTCGGTCTGCCCAGGGCTGTGGAACTGGACGAACAGCGCCGGGCATTGCTGGCGGATGTGGAGCAGATGAAGAACAAGCAGAACTCCGTATCCAAGGAGATCCCGAAGCTGAAGAAGGCCGGGGAAGACACTTCCGCGATCATGGCGGAGATGAAGGAACTGTCCGCAAAGATCAAGGAAGAGGACGAAAAAGTCAAGGCTGTGGAAGAGGAACTGCGCAGCGCCATGCTGGGTATTCCCAACACCCCGCACCCCAGTGTTCCCATCGGCGCCAGCGACGAAGACAATGTTGAAGTCAAGAAATGGGGAACCCCGAGGGAATTCGATTTCGAATTCAAGGCCCACTGGGACATCGGCACCGACCTGGACATCCTGGACTTTGAACGGGCGGCCAAGATCTCCGGCACGAGATTTACCGTCTATAAAGGGCTGGGAGCCCGGTTGGAACGTTCCGTCATGAACTTCATGCTGGACCTGCACACTACCCAGCACGGCTACACGGAAGTACTGCCGCCCTTCATGGTGAACCGTGCTTCCATGACCGGCACCGGTCAGCTGCCGAAATTCGAGGACGACATGTTCCACGTGCCGGCGAAGGATTTCTTCCTGATCCCCACGGCGGAAGTGCCGCTCACGAATCTGAGAATGAACGAAATCATCGACGGGGCGGAACTGCCCCTGTATTACACCGCCTACACCCCCTGTTTCCGGAAGGAAGCGGGCTCTGCCGGGCGTGACACGAGAGGCCTGATCCGCCAGCACCAGTTCAACAAGGTGGAACTGGTGAAGCTGGTGAAGCCGGAGACCTCTTACGATGAACTGGAAACCCTGTTGGCGGATGCGGAATCCGTCCTGCAGACACTGGAGATTCCCTACAGAGTCGTGACCCTGAGCACCGGCGACCTGGGCTTCAGTTCCGCAAAGACCTACGACATCGAAGTATGGATGCCCAGTTACGGCCGTTACGTGGAGATTTCCTCCTGCAGCAACTTTGAAGATTACCAGGCAAGAAGAGCGGGACTGCGGTACCGTCCGGAACCCAAGGCGAAGGCGGAACTGGTCCACACACTGAACGGTTCGGGCCTGGCCATCGGCCGGACCACAGCGGCGATCCTGGAGAATTACCAGCAGGCCGACGGCAGCGTGGTGATTCCGGAAGCCTTGAGACCGTATATGGGAATTGACAGGATCGAAGCAAAATAAGGAGAAAGTTATCATGTGGGTAAGAAAAGAATTAAAAGCACGCGGCAAAGCGGCCTTTAAAGCAAACTACTGGAGATGCGTCCTGGTGGCGCTGATCCTGACAGCGGTCGTGGCCGGAGGCGCCGGCGTGAGCGGAGCCAACGGCTTCAACAATGGCTACAACAGTGCATCGGATATGGACAGCCAGAGCCAGGCCGTGGAAATGAACATTGGCAGTGACAGCGAAGAACTCGCCGCCCAGATTGCCGACCTTCAGACAGAAGCGGAATCGAAGGGCTTCTCCGGCATCGTTGCGGCTGTTTTCGCCGGGATCATCGGCATCGCCCTGATCGTGGGTCTTCTGATCAGTATTTTCCTGCTCAACCCACTGACCGCGGGCTGTAAATACTTCTTTACGCGAAACAGCCATGAAAAAGCCGTGCTGGGGAATATCGCGGCCGGCTTTGAAAAAGGCTACCTGAGAATCGTGAAAATCATGTTCCTGGCGGATCTCTTCCTGATCCTGTGGTTCTGCCTCTTCATCATCCCGGGCATTATCAAGAGCTATTCCTACCGGATGGTGCCCTATATCGTGGCAGACCAGCCGGAACTGAGCGGACGGGAAGCCATCAACCGTTCCAGGGAGATGATGAACGGGCACAAGTGGAAGACCTTCGTACTGGACCTGAGCTTCATTTTATGGGGACTGCTGAGCCTGATCACGCTGGGCATCGTTGGCGTGTTCTATGTGAACCCCTATTACCAGGCTACTAACGCCGAACTGTACCATACGCTGAAAGGCGAAGCCGCTCCGACAATCTAAGAACGATACATCCGAAGATAAAAAACCCCCGCATCGCAATGATGCGGGGGTTTGTGATTGTGGTGATCCGTACTGGACTTGAACCAGTGACCTGATGGTTGTGACCCATCCGCTCTCCCAGCTGAGCTAACGGACCTTATTACAACCATTATTATACCACTGCTTTTTCAAAAATCAATTCTTTTCTTTACCGGGCTTTTCCGCCGGTTCAGGCTCTCCTTCGTTCGGGGAGGACTCCGTTTCCGGAGCGGAATCTGCGTCCGGGGCTTCCGGTTCCGCAGGCTCTTCGGACGGCGCATCCGCAGCCTCCGGCGTTTCTTCTGCCGGCGCATCCGCAGCCTCCGTTGCTTCCTTGTCTTCCTCTTCCTCCCGGCCGATGGCGTTTCTCACATCCGACAGGGTGATGAGCTGGAGATCCTCGTCCGACAGGTTTTCGGTGACCTCCGCCAGCCGGTTGGCCTGGGCGTTGATGGACTTCTCGAAGAGGTTCCGAGCGGTACGGCCGTTGCCGAAGTGTTCGTCCCGCAGGATGTACAGGGCGTCGAAATGACCCTTGAGTTCCGCTTCCGCATCCTCCGCCAGGGAGTAGCCGTTCTTCTTGGCGTTCATCTTGTAGATGGCCACCAGTTCCTCCCCGGTGTAGTCCGGGAATTCAAAGTATTTGCTGAACCGGGAGGACAGTCCCGGGTTGGATTTGATGAAATCGTGCATCAGTTCGGTATAGCCGGCTACGATTACCACCAGTTCCTTTCGGTGATCTTCCATGGCTTTCAGGATCGTCTCCACGGCTTCCCGGCCGTAGCTGTCCATGGCGTCATTGGTCAGGGCGTAGGCTTCGTCAATGAAGAGCACGCCGCCCAGCGCTTTCTGGATGACTTCCTGGGTCTTGAGGGCGGTCTGGCCTACATAACCGGCCACGAGGGCGCTCCGGTCCGTTTCCACCAGCTGTCCCTTGGGCAGGATGCCGATCCGGTGGTAGAGCTTGGCTACCAGTCGGGCAACGGTGGTCTTGCCGGTGCCGGGGTTGCCGGTAAACACCAGGTGGCAGGAGATGGCGGGAACTTTCATGCCCCGTTCTTCCCGGATCTTGGTGACCTTGATGAAGTTCATCAGGCTGCGGACGTCCTTCTTGACGCCTTCCAGCCCCACCAGTTCGTCCAGTTCCGCCAGCAGGCTTTCCAGGGTTTCTTCCGGTTCCGGCTCGGTGGCTGTCACGTTGGAGAAGGTTCCGGGGGCGGAGGGATCCGCCGGTTTTGCCGGTTCCGGGCCGTTGTCGGAGGGTCCGGCATTCTTGCCCGGATCCGAAGGCGGGAAGTAGGGCGAGAACAGGTCGCCGGCTTCCGGTGCCAGGGGCCAGTCGGAACCGAAGAGGTCCGAGCCCACCTTGCGCATGGCGGAGGAAATGGGATCCGACTCCGTCAGCACGGAGGTGACCGTCTTGGAGAAATAGCTGCTGTCGTTCCGGGGGGTCACCCGGGCGAACAGGTCCTTATCGTCCGGCAGGGAAGCGCCGGCTGTTTTCGCCTGCTCCGTCAGCATCTGCATGATGTCCGTCAGAGCGGTGGCTTCTTCTTTCGTAAAGTCCCCGTTGATGATGGCGGAGGCCACCAT
>JAFWFI010000060.1 GCA_017515705.1 Bacillota bacterium | reverse complement strand
TGGCGCCCTGGTCCTTTACCCAGGTCCTCAGCGATTACCTGATGATCGAACAGAACGGAAGGCTGTACAAGATACCGGCGCCGATCTTTTTCCAGGGAGACGAGCCGATGTTTGAAGACAAATACGTTTTTGCGGTATTATAATAATGAAAGAGAGTGTTCCGGCCGGTGACTGAACCGGGCCGGAGAAAGGAGTAAACGATGAAAAAACGAATCACAGCGATCATCCTGGCGGCGGTCTTTGTGATCTCGATGAGCTGTCTGAGTTTTGCGGCGATCCAGCCACATCTCAGCATCAACATAGATCCCACAGATGCCACCTACACCCTGACTGCCACGGCGGAAGGCGCCGGCGACGCCCCCACTTACCAGTGGTTTGAATGTGGATCCGGCGGTGAAAATCCCAGGGAAGTGGAAGGCGCCACTTCCAATGTCTATGAACCTGTGGTAGCGCAGGAAACCAAGTATTTCTACTGCCAGATTTCCAACGGATCGGAAAGCGCCACTACGGAAATCGCTACCATTTCGGACACCTCCGCTTCCAAGAAGCCGGATGAGACCCAGGCGGCGACCGCCACGGAAGGCAACGTGGTCTCCACGTTCTCCGTTTCCGGCATCGAAGCGCCGGTGACCGGGGAAATCCCGGACCAGACCTGCGAGATCGTCACGGAAAACGATACCCCGGGCTTTTATGTGCTGTCCGTCCGCTGGGATACGGAACTGCCTACCTTTGTTCCGGAAACCTCTTACACGGCGACTGTACTGGTGAACCTGTCTGACGGGTACCAGGCTGCGGAGACCGTGGACTGCTACATCGACAATAACCCGGCGACCATCGTCGGCGACCCGTCCACCGGTTCCTTTGCCTTCTATTATACTTTCCCGCCCACTGCGGTGGAAAAGGAAGAAGTCACCGGCAACCCCTTCAAGATCCTGTTCCATAATGTCAAGGAAAAGGTTCTGGCACTCCCCGCTCCCCTGGGGATCCCGACATGGATCTGGTGCCTGGCGGTGCTGATCCTGCTGATCGCCCTGATTTCCGCCGTTACGGCCCATTCCCGGGCGCGGAAGTATGAGCGGACCGGAAGGGATTACCTGGATGAGCTCTACGAAGAGACCATGGCGGAACGCTACGGTTCGGAGGACGAGTACGAGGAAGAATACGAAGAGGAATACGAGGAAGAGGCGGAGCCTGAAACGGAAGAACCCGCTGTTTCCGAAGAAGAGCCGGCGGAGGAGGAAGCTTCGGAGCCGGAAGAACCGGCGGAAGATTCCGAGCCTTCCGAAGAGCCGGAACAGACGGAAGGCGAATCTCCGGAGGAACCGGAAGATAAAAACGACGAACCCATTGAATCGATTTACGGGAAGTAAGGCTGATAAAGGAGATACCTATGCTTAAGAACAAGACCGTTGTCCTTGGCGTTACCGGCAGCATTGCCGCTTACAAGATCGCCGGGCTGGCCAGTATGCTGGTCAAGCAGGAATGCGATGTCCACGTGATCATGACGCAGAACGCCACGAACTTCATTAACCCCATCACCTTTGAGACCCTGACGGGGAACAAGTGCCTGGTGGACACTTTTGACCGGAACTTCCAGTTCCACGTAGCCCACGTGTCCCTGGCGAAAAAGGCGGACGTGATGCTCATCGCCCCGGCTTCCGCCGACGTGATCGGCAAGATCGCCGGCGGCATTGCCGACGACATGCTCACCACCACCGTGATGGCCTGCAAGTGCAAGGTGCTCATCTCGCCGGCCATGAACACCAACATGTTTACCAACCCCATCGTTCAGGACAACCTGAAAAAACTGGTGTCCTACGGGTATGAAATCATTCAGCCCGACAGCGGCTATTTAGCCTGCGGGGACACCGGTTCCGGAAAAATGCCTTCGGAGCAGGTGCTGTACGATTATATTCTCCGGGAAGTGGCCCTGGAGAAGGACATGACCGGACTCAAGGTCATCGTCACTGCCGGCCCCACCCAGGAAAGCCTGGACCCGGTCCGGTACATCACCAACCACTCATCCGGCAAGATGGGTTACGAGATCGCCCGGGCGGCCATGCTGAGAGGCGCGGACGTGACTCTGGTCAGCGGCCAGACCACCCTGGACCCGGTGCCCTTCGTGAACTTCGTTTCCATCCGCAGCGCCCAGGATATGTATGAAGCGGTGACCGCCGAATCGGATTCGGCCGACATTATCATCAAAGCGGCGGCTGTCGCGGATTACCGTCCGGCCACCGTGGCGGAAGACAAGATCAAGAAAAAAGACGCCGACATGTCCATCCCGTTGGAACGGACCATCGACATCATCAATTACCTGGGGCACAACCGGAAACCCGGCCAGTTCATCTGCGGCTTCTCCATGGAGACCAAGGACATGCTGGAAAACTCCCGGGCCAAGCTGGCGAAGAAGAACATCGACATGATCGTGGCCAACAACCTGAAAATGAAAGGCGCCGGCTTCAAGACCGACACCAACCAGGTCGTGATCATCACCAAAGACGAAGAGATTCCGATGGAACTCATGTCCAAGTTCGAAGTCGGACAGAAGCTGCTGGATAATATTCTGAGGATACGGAATAAAGTGAATGGATGAGATTGGAGATTGAAGATTGGAGATTGGAGAGTTAATCTCCGGGAACATCATTTAACACAAAAAGAGTCGCAATATGCGGCTCTTTCTTACGTCTTAAGGCTCCTCGCTCCCAGCTTCTAGCTCCCAGCTCCAAGCTCTACTTCTTCTTCAACTGTTTCATGATCTCTTCTGCCTGGGACATGTCCATGTAATTGTGGTACAGGTACATCCGGATGTCGTCCTCCACTTCCAGGTCGTTTTCCCCGGCCAGGTGTTCCAGGTGGTGGGTCAGTTCGTGATGCAGGGTGTGCCGAAGCTCCTTCTCCCACAGTTCGTCCGGCGCGTTCTCGCCGTACAGCTTCACAAAGGACCCGTAATAGATCTTTACCATCCGGCCCATGTCGTGCCGGACCACGTATTCGCCCATGATAAACAAGTCGTCCGCCCGGGCTTCCGGGCTGCGCTTCGATTCCGGCAGCAGCAGCACCCCGCCGTTGAGTTCATTGAAAATCACTTCCGGCAGGTCGTTTACCATCTGCTCCAGCATTTCCTGGGCCCGATCGATCGTCATGTGTTTGTCTCCTTATAAATCGTTTTCCTTGAATCGAATAATCATCTCGTTGGTGAGGCTGACCCCGTCAAACTCGATGTCCAGGTCTTCCCGGTCGATCCACCGCGCCTCCGACAGTTCATTGACGTCCAGCCGGATCTCGTCCGAACCGTCCAGGTCGCAGAAAAAGCCCATCAGCAAGCTGTCGGAAAAAGGCCAGGGCTGACTCTTGTAAAAGCGCAGGTCCCGCACCTTGAGTCCCACTTCTTCCATGACCTCCCGGCGCACTGTGTCCTCGATGGTTTCCCCGACTTCGGAGAAGCCGGCAATCAGCGCATACCGCTTGTATTCCCGGTCTGCGTACTTGGTCAGCAAAATCTTGCTGCCGTTTCGAACGGCGGCGATGATGGCGGGGGTGATCTTCGGGTAGACGATATTCCCACAATCGCATTTTAACATCCGTTCGTGATCATCCGGTGACATTTTTTCGCCGCATCTGCCACAATAGCGGTTGTTTTCATACCAGTTCTTCAGCTGCAGCGCCGTGATGGCGGCAAATCTCACGTACGACGGTTCATACCGGTACAGGTCCCGAACCGACGTGCTCTTCAGGTCTCCCGCCGAGATCGGGCTGTCGTCCTCCCTGAGCGCCAGGAAAAACCGCGTCTTGTCGATGGCAAACAGATAGCGGTACTCCGCCCGGAGATTCTTCAGTTCCCGGAACATGGGAAACTCCGCCTGTCTCTTATCCGGGTCAAGATGCATCCAGACGTGGTTCCGGTCAAAGACCACTACCCGGCTTTCCGGGTCCGGGCTGGCCTGTATATATTCATTGTGATACGTATGGGGAAAAATATCCTGAAACATGGCTCAACCTCCCGTCAATATAAAAAGCGGGACCATTTGTGTTACCAAATCGTCCCTTGGATCCTCTTATTTCTTCAGGCTTTCTACCAGGTCGATCATCTGCTGAACGGTCTTGACCTTGGCCAGTTTCTTCTCCGGAATCCGGATCCCGTATTCCTTTTCCAGGTCGATGATGAAATCGACGATTTCCAGGGAAAGCATTTTCAGGTCCGCCATAAAATCACTGTCCGGTGTGATTTCATACCCTTCTACATAATAGGAAAGGATCTCTTTTACTCTTTCAAACATTCTTTACTCCACCTCTCGTGAATGATTTACAGCTTATTATACCATACTCGGCAACTGTTGGGAAGAAAATTCTTTACAAATCCCCCGCCGCCTTGTATCCGTAAGCGCTTTCCGCCTGCCGCGCCGCCCGGTTGATGGCCCGCGCCATGACTTCCGATGCCAGCACGCCCAGGGCGTCCGCATCCGCTTCCACTTCTCCCGTGGCCATCACGAAAACCGCATCCCCGTCGTTGGAGGTGTGGACCGGCGAAATCGTGCGGGCGTACCCGTTGTGGGTGAGGCCGGCAAGTTTCGTGCACTGGTCCTTGGTGAGCTTCGCATTGGTCAGGATGCAGCCCAGGGTGGTATTGTTTCCGTAGAGGTTCTGCTGTTTGCCGATCTCCTCCACCATGGCTTCCGCCGTGGAAGCCACCGCCGTTTTCTCTTCGTTCATCATCCCGGCAATGGGTTTCCCGGTTTCGTAATCCAGCACGTCCCCCAGGGCGTTTACCGCCACGACAGCCGCGCACTGCACGCTGCC
>JAFWFI010000059.1 GCA_017515705.1 Bacillota bacterium | reverse complement strand
TGAATGAGAATATGAATACACCGAGTCAGGAGGACCGGTGGGCGCAGTACCGGAGCGCCTACAGCAGCCCGCAGGCTGCGGCAGCACCGGGAACAGCGGCGGTACCGCCCAAAAAAAGCCACAAGGGGCTGATTATCTTCCTGATCATACTGGGCGTGGCTCTGGCACTGCTCCTGATCGGCGGGCTGGCGCTGAAAAACACAGTGCAGTCCTACAATCCCTGGGCGTCTGCTTCCGTTGAATACGATTACGACACGAATCAGGATTACATCGGGCTGATCGATATCCAGGACGAGATCGGCGGTACCGGCACCTATCTCCAGCCCTCTTACTACGACCAGGACTGGATCCTGGAACAGATCGACGACATGGAAAACACCCCGGCCAATAAAGGAATCATCCTTTACCTGGATACTCCCGGCGGCGGCGTGTACGAAACGGACGAAGTCTACCTGAAACTGCAGGAATACAAGGAAGCCACCGGCAATCCGGTGTATGCGGTGATGGGATCCATGTGCGCCTCCGGCGGCTATTACCTGTCCTGTGCGGCGGACAAGATCTATGCCAACCGCAACACCACCACCGGTTCCATCGGCGTCACCTTCGGAACCATGCTCGACATCTCCGGGCTTCTGGCAGACTACAACGTCAAGACCAACACCATCACTTCCGGGCCGAACAAAGCCATGGGCAGTATGTACGAACCCATGACGGATGAACAGCGGGCCATTTTCCAGTCCATGATCGATGAAGCCTACGATCAGTTTACCGGCATCGTGGCTGAAGGGCGGCACATGGACATTGCAAAGGTAAAGGAACTGGCGGACGGCCGGATCTATACAGCAAAGCAGGCCAAGGAAGCCGGATTGATCGATGAAGTCTGCTCCTATAACGACGCTATCTCCGACATCTGCGAGGAAGCGGGCCTTCCTGTTGAGCAGGTCTACGAATACCAGTATCAGCCGGAAACCTCCCTGTTCGGCATGTTCTTCGAAGCGCTGACACAGGAGCGCGGCGTAAACAGCGCAGACCAGGACCTGGCCGCCCTGATCAAGCTGGCGCAGCAGGGTGAACTGAAACCCATGTACCTGATGGGAAATTAAGATAGAAGAATAAAGATGGAAGATGGGAGAAAATCTTCGAGGAAAACAACAAAGCTGCGGATTTAATCCGCAGCTTTTTCTTCAAGCTTCTATTTCCAATCTCTAATCTCTTCCTCAAATCTCTCCCATGGAAATCCGATGATGTTGGCTTTCGAGCCCCGGAACTCCTTCACGTACTTTCCGTAAGTACCCTGGATCGCATAGGAACCGGCTTTGTCCATGGGTTCGCCGCTGTCCACGTAAGCCCAGATCTCTTCCTCCGGAACGTCCATGAACTCCACCTCGGAGCAATCGGCAAAGACCTTTTTCTCAAAGGTGCCGGCCCGGACGATGGCCACACCGGTGTAGACCTGGTGGGTCTTGCCGTTCATCTCCGTCAGCATCCGGTAAGCGTCTTCCAGATCGGCGGGCTTGCCCAGGATCTCTTCCCGGAAAGCCACCACCGTATCCGCCGCCACGATGACCGGCGGCCGGTCTTCAAACAGCTCCGCAAACTCACCATCTTTCCCTTCCAGCAGTTTCTTTTCCGTATACAACGCTTTTTTGAGCGCCAGGAACATCACCGCGTCCTTTGCCCGGATCCCTTCCCGCAGCGTCTCCTCCACGTCCGCCGGCATCACCCGGGCGTTCAGTCCGTGGGCTTCAAACATTTCGATCCGCCGGGGAGACCCGGAAGCCAGAACCCATTTTTCTCTCTTCATTATCTTATCTGTCCGTTTCCGTACACGATGTATTTATAGGAAGTAAGCTCTTCCAGTCCCATGGGACCTCTGGCGTGAAGCTTCTGGGTGGAAATCCCCATCTCGCAGCCCAGGCCGAATTCCCCGCCGTCGGTGAAGCGGGTGGATGCGTTCACATAGACCGCCGCGCTGTCCACCATCTTCACGAAGTATTCCGCGTTCTCCGCATTCTCCGTAATAATGGCCTCGCTGTGGCCTGTGGAGAACCGGGCGATGTGTTCCACCGCTTCCTGCACGGACTTCACGGTCTTCACCGCCATGATGTAATCCAGGAATTCCGTGGAGAATTCATCGTCCCGGAAAGTCACCGGCGTCTGGCCCTTTGCCTTCCGGTCTTCCACCAGCCGCTGCTGCATCAGCTTCGTGAATTCTTCCGCCACGGCTTCATGCACCAGGCAGACCTCCGCCGCATTGCAGACGGACGGACGGCTGGTCTTGGCGTTCTCGACGATGTTGATGGCTTTTTCCAGATCTGCGGATTCATCCACGTAAATATGGCAGATTCCGGTTCCGGTCTGGATGCAGGGCACCTTCGCATTGTCCACGCAGGACTGGATCAGACCCTTTCCGCCTCTGGGAATCAGCAGGTCGATGTAGCCCACCCCGTGCATCAGCTCGTTCGCGCTTTCCCGGGTGGTATCCTGGACCAGCTGCACCAGGTTCCGGGACAGTCCGGCCTTCTCCAGGCCCTTCTGCAGGGCACCGACGATGGCATTGGCGGAATGAAAAGCTTCTTTCCCGCCCCGCAGGATGCAGGCGTTTCCGCTCTTCAGGGCCAGCACTGCCGCATCCGACGTCACGTTGGGACGGCTTTCGTAGATGATGGCGATAACGCCCAGGGGAACGGCGGTCTTCTTCACCACCAGCCCGTTGGGCAGG
>JAFWFI010000058.1 GCA_017515705.1 Bacillota bacterium | reverse complement strand
CCCAATATGACGGAGTTCGACGAGCATTCGTTCCGCGACACGGCCTGGGTTCGCAGCCTGGCGGCGGAGAACAAAGGGGCGGCCGTGGTCAATAATGTGCTCATCGGGGCTTACGCGGCCTACGATAAGAAGGAAGGCGACGGCATCCTGGTCATCCCCGACGGCGTGAAGAAGATCGCTCCCTATGCGTTGAATGGCACGACTACGGATCCCGCCGGCGGAGAAGAGGGCACCCAGGTGGATTGGTACCTGGTGGAGGTTGTCATCCCCGACAGCGTGACGGAGATCGGGAAAAATGCCTTCGCCCACTGTCACAATCTGGAACGCGTCACCATCGGGAACGGCGTCACGACGATCCCCCACGAGTGTTTTTGGGATGACTATGAGCTACGTACCGTGAACTTCGGCAAGAAAGTCAGAGTGATCGGCGACTACGCATTCCATGACACCTGGCTGCCCGGCGACCTGGTGATCCCCGATTCCGTCGTTTCCATTGGAAAACAGGCTTTCCATAACGACGAGATTTCCCTGGGCGCATCCTGGGTCGAAGACGACCTCTTTCCGAATAAGACTATCCGGCCCAAGGACCTGGAGGACCGGCACATCACCATGGGACCTAATCTGAAGGAAATCGGACGGAATGCCTTTGAAGGCTGGAAAGACGGCTGGGAACCCACCACGGTCACCATCCGGGGTTATGAAGGCACATATGCCCAGCAGTATGCGAAGGAACAGAATTTCCTCTTTGAGTCCATGGGCGCTGCGCCATCCGATCCCGGCACCACCGATGGCTTCAAGGACGTCCCGGCGGATGCGTATTATGCCGATGCAGTGAACTGGGCCCTGGAAAAGGGGATCACCACCGGCACCTCTGCCACCACCTTCTCACCAAATGATGTCTGCACCCGGGCCCAAATCGTGACATTCCTGTGGCGGGCGGCGGGAGAACCAAAGTCCTCGTCCACAGGCGTCCCCTTCAATGATGTGAAATCCGGGGATTACTTCAGCAAAGCCGTGCTCTGGGCGGTGGACAAAGACATCACCACCGGAACAGGGAACGGTACCTTCAGCCCGAACGCCGCCTGCTCCCGTGGGCAGTGCGTGACCTTCCTGTGGAGGGCGAAAGACAAGCCGGAAGCCGGTTCCGGGACAGCCTTCAAAGATGTACCGGTAGATGAATACTTCACCGACGCTGTGGCATGGGCGGTGGAGAACGGCGTCACCACCGGCCTGAGCACCACCAGCTTTGGTCCCAACGCTTCCTGCACCCGGGCCCAGATCGTGACCTTCCTGTACAGGGCGTATCATTAAAAGCATTAGAATGGCACAAGGGATTTTCCTCAAGCAATAAAAGGGCCCGGCGTTGAGCCGGGCCTTTATCATGTCTGGGTCTATAATGAATCGATGTATTTCTGCATCCGGGCCCGGACGGTTTCTTCGCCCAGGATCTGCTGGATCTCCCAGATGTCCGGGGAATTGGAGCGTCCGGTGAGGGCGATCCGGATCACCGTGCTGACGTGGCCCACGTGGCCCTTGTAGTCTTCCGGGTGTTTTTTGTAGTCCTTCGGTTTGGCGGCATAGCCTTTTTCCACAGCCATTTCACGGACTTTGTTGAACCATTCTTCCTGGGTGTCGGAGTGGTCGTAGGTGGCCATGTAGCTCTCGATGATGGCCGGCAGGTCTTCCGCCGGGATATTTTCCGGCGCCTCATCTTCATATTCGAAGTACTCGTCGAAATAGAAGCGGATGAATTCGAAGATCTGCTGCGCGTAGACCAGGTCCTTCCGGGGTTTGGCCTGGTCCCGGCCAACGTTCAGGACCTTCGCAAGGAAGGCCGGGTCCGCATCGATCAGGGCCGTCAGGTCCGGACGGAATTCCTTCGCCCAGTCCGTCAGGAAAGAAGCCAGTTCCTCCGCCGGGATCCTCAGCAGCACGTCCTTGCAGACGTCGTTGAGTTTGTTCAGGTCGAACAGGGCGCCGGAATTGCTCATCTTCTCCGTGGTGAAGGCGAATTCGTCGATGTCCGCTTCCGGATTTTCGATCCGCCATTCCTCGAAGTTGGAATTCAGCACCGTCAGCAGGTACTCCCGGACGGAAGCCGGGTGATAGCCCTTTTCCCGGTAGAAGTCCAGGGACAGTTCCGGGTCGTGGCGCTTGGAGAGTTTTCTCTTGACACCGGTGGTCTCGTCGATCTTCATCAGCTGCGCGGTATGGCAATAGACCGGCAGGGGCAGTCCCAGGGTCTCAAACAGTTCCACATGGATCGGCAGGGAGGGCAGCCATTCTTCGCCGCGCACCACATGGGTCGTCCGCATCAGGTGATCGTCGATCACGTGGGCAAAGTGATAGGTGGGGATGCCGTTGGATTTCAGGATGACCACGTCCTGGAAGTTTTCCGGCATGGTAAGTTCGCCCCGGATGGCGTCCGTCACGGTAAAAGTCTTCCCGGAGTTTTCCGTCCCCGTTGAACGGAGCCGGATGACGTATTCCTGCCCGGCGTCGATCCGGGCTTTGATATCTTCCATGGTCAGATCCCGGTGGGCTGCATATTTCCCGTAAATGCCCGGGGTCAGTTTTTCCGCTTCCTGTCCGGCGCGGATCTCACTGATCTCCTCCGAGGTCAGGAAGCAGGGGTAGGCCTGTCCTTTCTGGATCATGTCCTTGACGAAGGTCTGGTAGATCTCCGCCCGGCGGCTCTGGTAGTAGGGGCCGTAATCCCCGGTGTCTTCCTCGATGCCGGCGCCTTCGTCGAAGGATACGCCGAAGAAGTTCAGGGAACGGATGATCAGTTCCGTGGCGCCTTCCACCTTGCGCTTGTCGTCGGTGTCTTCGATCCGCAGGAAAAAGGTTCCGCCGCTCTGGTGCGCCAGCCGTTCGTCCACGAATGCACCGTACAGGTTCCCCAGGTGCATGAATCCGGTGGGGCTGGGACCCATGCGGGTGACCTTTGCCTCGGCCGGGAGATCGCGGGCGGGGAAAGCCGCTTCCCAGTCCGCGGGGGTTTTATCGATATCCGGGAACAAAAGTCCCGCCAGTTTTTTATTGTCCATTGTATTCCTCCGATTTGTTAAAGTGCTCGCAAGTGGCATTTTACAATGTTTT
>JAFWFI010000057.1 GCA_017515705.1 Bacillota bacterium | reverse complement strand
GATTCAGACTTCTTCCTTTCATCGCCAATTGCTATATTCACTGTTTTTCTATTTTACACATTTTAGGGGATATTGTCAAGGTTTTTCAGCAAAAATCCTCTCTGCCCGAACCACCCGGTCCAGCCCCGCCAGGTCCTTTAAGACGGTGATATTCCCCAGCCCCGCCTGCCGGCACAGATCCGGGACGGTCTCACCCTGGTCATGGCCGATTTCCAGCAGCAGAACTCCGCCGGGAGCCAGGTCCTCCGCAGCCTGCGGGATCAGCCGGCGGTAAATGTCCAGCCCGTCCGCACCGCCGTCCAGGGCCAGCCTCGGCTCATAGTCCTTCACGTCCGGCATCAGGCCGTCGATGACCTTCGCCGGGATGTAGGGCGGATTGGAAACGATGAGGTTGAATAGCCCGGAGCCGGGAGATTGAAAATCGGAGAAAGCTTCAAATAAGTCCCCCTGTAAAAAACGGATCGAGTCTTCAGACTCCCCCAATATCCTTCCCGCATTTTCCCTCGCAACCTGCAGCGCTTCTTCGCTCAGGTCCGTGGCAGTGACCTCCGCCTGCGGGAGAAAGTGCCTGATGCTGATGGCGATGGCACCGCTGCCCGTACAGAGATCCAGCACCCGGGGAACGGCTTCCGCCTCCCTGCTTATCGCTTCCAGCTCTTTTACCGCTTCCTCGACCAGCAGTTCCGTCTCCGGCCGGGGAATCAGTACCGCCTCGTTCACGGCAAATTCCAGCCCCATGAACTCCTTTACGCCGGTGATATAGGAAACGGGCTTTCCCAAAGCCCGCTCCGAAATGTACTGATTATATAATTGTTCTTCCTGCGAAGCCAGTTCCCGCTCCGGATGGCTGACCAGAACGGTCCGTTCTTCCCGCAGCACCGCCAGCAGCAGCACCTGCGCATCCAGACGGGGGCTTTCGCTCCCTGCGCCTTCCAGGACTTCACAGCCCCGCTTCAGCGCGTCACGAATGTTCATTTTCTTCTCCGTTTACGCGTGATCCAAGTTGAAATGATGCGCCGGCTTGTAGAATCCCGGCTGCACCCGGATCTCGCTGTTTTCTTCATCCGACTTCGCCGGATCGTATTCCATGGACGCCTTCATGGAGGCGATGGCGATCTCCAGCTGGTCGTCTTCCGGTTCGTTCGTCGTGATTTTCTGCAGCAGCAGCCCCGGCACGCTCATGATCTTCACGAAAGCGGAATCGCTGCGCCCCGCAAACTGCAGGAGCTCGTAGGAAATCCCGGCGATCACCGGCAGCAGAACGAGCCGGGAGGTGATCCGCCACGCCAGGTTCGGCCAGCCCAGGAAGGAAAACAGCAGCAGCGCCACCACCATGACGAACATCAGAAAACTGGTGCCGCACCGTGGGTGCAGAGTCGGAAAGGTCCTGGCGTTTTCCACGGTCATTTCCAGCCCGTTTTCAAAGCAGTGGATGGTCTTGTGCTCCGCTCCGTGGTACTGGAAGACCCGCTTGATGTCCTGCATCTTCGAGATCACCGCCACGTAGAGAATAAAGATCGCAATACGAAGAACGCCTTCGATCAGATTGAGGATGATGGCGTTTTCCGTCACTTTCTTCGTCCAGTTCACCGCCACCGTGGGCAGGATGATGAACACTCCGATGGTGAACACCAGGGAAATGAGCACAGAGGTCCAGATCATGAAGTTGTAGGCTGCCTTGCCGCCGAACTTGTTTTCGATCCACGTCTCCAGTTTTCCCTTCTCCTCCACTTCACCGGCGTCGTCCTCCAGGACCTCCGCCGAATACATCAGGGTCCCGGTGCCGATAATGAGGGAGTCCACAAAGGCGAAGACCCCTCGGATAAAGGGCAATTTCGCCCAGGCGCCCTTGGGCTTGGTGACATATTTTTTCGTCTGGATGCTCCCGTCCGCTTTCCGGACGGAAATGGCGATCTGACGCTGGTTTCGCATCATCACGCCTTCCAGCACCGCCTGGCCGCCAATCTTGGTGGGGCAGGCGTCCTTGATAAAAATCTTGTTTAAATCCATAGTTTCCCCTATTCCAAACCGAACCGATCAGAACTGCTTCATCTTCTCCGCCTGATCGTAGGTGATGAGGGCATCCACCACTTCGTCGATGTCCCCGTCCAGGAAATTGTCCAGCTTGTAGATGGTCAGTCCGATCCGGTGGTCGGAGATCCGTCCCTGCGGGAAGTTGTAGGTCCGGATCCGTTCGCTCCGGTCGCCGCTTCCCACCTGGCTCTTCCGTTCCGCCGCCAGTTCGTCGTTCTTTTTCTGCTGTTCCAGGTCATACAGCCGCGCCCGCAGTACCCGGAAGGCTTTTTCCTTGTTCCGCAGCTGGGATTTTTCGTCCTGGCAGGTCACCACCAGCCCCGTGGGGATGTGGGTCAGCCGCACTGCCGAGTCCGTGGTATTGACACACTGGCCGCCGTTGCCGGAGGCCCGGTATACGTCCACACGAACGTCTTCCGGCTTCACTTCGATTTCCACGTCGTCCACTTCCGGCAGCACCGCAACGGTAGCCGCGGAGGTGTGGATCCGGCCGCTGGATTCCGTTTCCGGCACCCGCTGCACCCGGTGCACGCCGCTCTCGTATTTCAGACGGGAGTAGGCGCCCTTGCCCTTGATCAGAACGCTGGCTTCCTTGATGCCGCCCATTCCGGTGTCGTTGTATTCCATGATCTCGGTCTTCCACCCGCGGCGCTCCGCATAGCGGGTATACATCCGCAGCAGGTCGCTGCCGAAGAGGGCCGCTTCCTCGCCGCCGGTTCCCGCCCGGACTTCCAGGATAACGTTCTTGTCGTCGTTGGGGTCCTTGGGCAGGAGCAGCACTTTCATCTCCGCTTCCAGCGTCTCCAGCTTTCCTTCCAGGTCCGAGATCTCCATCTTCGCCATTTCCTTCATTTCCTCATCGGATCCGGCTTCCTCCAGGAGTTCCTTTGCGTCCGCGAGCTCTTCCTTCGCTTTTTTGTACTCCCGGTACTTCAGGACGATGGGTTCCATGTCCGACATTTCCTTGACGGTTTTCCGCCATTCCGGCTGGTTGGCGATGAGTTCCGGTTCGGAGACCCGAAGGCTGAGTTCCTCGTATTTATTCAGGATAAAGTCCAGTTTATCAAACATCTGATTTCTCCATTCTTTCTTTATTTACAATATAATAGTTTAACATACATAACAGTTGTTTGCAATCTCGAAAAGTGTTACAATAATACTACTATCAAACCTGAAGGGGAGTCTTTCCATTCTCATGATCACCAGGATCTTTGACGTCCGGGACATTTCCGAAGACTATGCACAATTGAATGAAAAACTGGCGGAAGCCGCTGAGATCTTAGCGGCCGGCGGCACTGTGGCCTTTCCCACGGAAACGGTCTACGGTCTGGGCGCCAATGCCCTGGACGAAACGGCGGTGGCAAAAATCTACGAAGCCAAGGGACGTCCCTCGGACAACCCCCTGATCGTACACATCGCCTCGGAAGACCAGTTGGACGGCATCGTCCGGGAAGTGCCGGAAAAGGCCCGCGCGGTCATGGCCGCCTGCTGGCCCGGACCCGTCAGCATCATCATGAAAAAAGATCCCCGGGTCCCGGACAGGGTCACGGCAGGCCTGGATACGGTGGCGATCCGAATGCCGGAAAACCCGGAAGCCCGGGTCCTCTTAAGCCGGTGCGGCTGCCCGGTGGCGGCGCCCAGCGCCAACCTCTCGGGAAAACCCAGCCCGACCCGGCCGGAACACGTGCTCCACGACCTGGAAGGCCGGGTGGACGGGATCGTCCTGGGCCGGAACTGCGACGTGGGCATCGAATCCACCGTCCTGGACTTGAGCACGGAACCGCCGGTGATCCTGCGTCCCGGCATCGTCACGGCGGAAGACCTGAACGCCCTCATCGGCGAGGTGCGGGTAGCATCCAACAGCGCGAAAAACGAATCCGTGCCGAAAGCACCGGGAATGAAATACACCCATTATGCGCCGGAAGCGCCCCTGATCCTCTACCGGGGAACGGGAGACACCCTTTGGCAGATGATCCGGGACAGAGCGGAATCGGAACTCGCCGCCGGGCGGCGGGTCGGCCTGATGCTCTCCTCGGAACACCTGAATGCGGCCCTGGAAACCTTCGGAAACTCTCCTGACTGCCGCATCCACGACCTCGGTTCCATCCGGGAACCAAAGCAGGCCGCCCAACTCATCTTCGACATCCTCCGGTCCCTGGACCGGGAAGGCGTTGACCTCATCCTGGGCGAAACCTTCGAAGAAGCCGGCGTCGGCTTCTCCGTCATGAACCGGCTGACGAAAGCCGCTACGGAAGTTATTGAGATTGGAGATTGAAGATTGGAGAAGATTCTTCGCTCCGCTCAGAATGACATAACGCCATGAAATGAGGGCTGTCAAAAAGACGATCCGATAAAAGAGTTGTATGATTTGCCGCAGGGGCGATGGGTGACCGCCGGTTCTTAGCGATTGGCAAGCCGAAGGCGAAGACAGAGCTTAGAACCGCTGCGCGGAATCCCCGAGCGAGAGCGTCCCCGAGGCAAATACATACAGCTCCAAAAGAGGATCGTCGCCCCTTACAGCCCGGACTATTATTTAATAAAACTTAAGGAGGCTAATATGAAACTCGTCCTTGCATCCGACCACGGCGGATACGAACTCAAAGAAGAAATCAAAAAACACCTGCTCGAAAAAGGCTACGACCTGGAAGACATCGGCACCCACTCCACCGAATCCGTGGACTACCCGGAATTCGGACGGGCCGCTGCCGAAATGGTCGCCGCCGGCAAAGCCGACAAAGGCATCCTCTGCTGCGGCACCGGCATCGGTATCTCCCTGGCTGCCAATAAAGTCAAAGGCATCCGCTGTGCGGTTGTCTCCGACACCTTCTCCGCAAAGATGAGCCGCGCCCACAACGACGCCAACATGCTGTCCCTCGGCGGACGGGTCGTCGGAGCCGGCCTGGCACTGGAAATCGTGGACATCTGGCTGGCCACGGAATTCGAAGGCGGACGGCACCAGCGCCGGGTCGACAAGATCGAGGGTTAACTGCGAAAGCCCGGAAATATTTCTTGACAGCATAGGCAGAAATAGGCATAATATAAGAACAAAACTGAATATTCGGAGGATTTACCGTGGACGAAAAGCAATTGAAATCCAAAAAAGTCGGTGAACTCAGAGAAATCGCCAAAGCCTTTGGCATCGAGCCCGGCAAGATGAAAAAAGCGGAAATCCTTGAAGCCTTATTTAATCTCAAATCTGAAGATTCTGAAATCCAACTTTCTCCACCTGCGGAAACATCTACAGAAAGGGAAACCCCTGCGGAACCGGAAGCAGCCCCCGTGAAAAGAAAACGGGGCCGCCCCCGGAAAAACCCGCTGCCTGCAGACGTTGCTTCCACGCCCTCCGGCGAAGCGGAAGCTGCCCCTGCGGAAGCACCGGTACGCCGCAGACCCGGCAGACCCCGGAAGCACCCGCTCCCGGAAACGCCGGCGATCCAGGCGGAAACCCAGGCCGCATCCGAGCCCGTTGAAGAAACGGCTCCCCAAGTCGTTGAAAAACCTGCCGAACCGGAAGGGATCCTGTCCCTGCCGGCGGAAGAAGCGGTTCCATCCCTTTCCGAAGAACCGACCGTACCCGACGAGCAAGCGGCTCCCCGGTCCCCTGAGACCGCGCCGGAAAACCCGGCTGCGGAAACTCGGTCCCGGTTCCGGTTTTATCCGGAGACTCCGGCAGTCCATCCACAGCCTGCCATCCCCGCACAATCCGCAGTGACCACCCCGTCCGGGGAAGAAAGCCCGGTTCATGTAAAACGAAAGGTCCCCGACGAAGTGAAGGAGACCGTGGAAGGGATTCTGGAAATGACCGAGGGCAATAACTTCGGTTTTCTACGGTTCCATAATTTCCTGCCCAGCGACAGTGACGTTTACGTATCGCCGGCACAGATCCGACGGTTTCGATTAAAGACAGGCGACAAGGTCAACGGCATTACCCGGCCCCCAAATGAAGGGGAGAAATTCCGGGCGCTGCTGTATGTGAACACTGTCAACGGAGACCCCTTGAGCGTCTCCATCCGGCGGAAGGACTTCGACAGTCTTACCCCGATTTTCCCAAACGAAAAACTGAATCTGGAATACAGACCCATGGATCTCTCCACCCGGATCATCGACCTGATCGCACCGATCGGGAAAGGGCAGAGAGGTCTGATCGTCGCGCCGCCGAAAGCCGGCAAGACCACTCTTCTGAAGAACATCGGCAACAGCATCACCCGGTTGCACAAGGACGTGGAGCTGATTGTGCTGCTCATCGACGAACGGCCGGAAGAGGTCACGGACATGAAGCGGTCCATCGACGGCGAGGTCATTTACTCCACCTTTGACGAGCTGCCCCAGCATCACATCAAGGTGGCGGAAATGGTACTGGCCCGCGCCCATCGGCTGGCGGAGCACGGCAAGGACGTGGTGATCCTTCTGGACAGCATCACCCGGCTGGCCCGCGCCTACAACCTGACGATCCCGCCCACCGGCAAGACCCTGTCCGGCGGTCTGGATCCCGGCGCACTGCACAAGCCGAAAAAATTCTTCGGTGCCGCCCGCAACCTGGAGGAAGGCGGCAGCATCACCATTCTGGCCACGGCCCTGATTGAGACCGGCAGCCGGATGGACGACGTGATCTATGAAGAATTCAAGGGCACCGGCAACATGGAGCTGCACCTGGACCGGAAGCTTTCCGAAAAACGGATCTTCCCGGCCATCGACCTGAACCGCTCCGGCACGCGGCGGGAAGACCTGCTGCTGACGCCGGCGGAGCTGGAAGCCACCTTCACCATCCGGAAAGCCCTGAGCAGCAGCGCCAACCAGGACGCTGCCGAAACCATCCTCAATTACCTGATGACCACGAAGACCAACGAGGAATTCGTCCGGCTCATCCGGCACCAGAAGCTGGACGCCCGTCCCACCCAGCGGACGACGCCCCGCTATTGATTTGAACAAACAAAAATCCGGCCTGCCCGTTGGCAGCGCCGGATTTTCTTTTATCCATCTGTCTATTTATTGTACTTGTAGAAACCTTCGCCGGTCTTCCGTCCCAGCTTCCCGGCACGAACCATCTTCCGCAGGAAGAAATGCGGCCGGTATTTCGGGTCGGCGTATTCCTGGTACATGGTGTTCAGGATCGCCAGAACAACGTCCAGCCCGATCAGGTCCCCCAGTTCCAGCGGCCCCATGGGGTGGTTGGCGCCCAGTTTCATGGCTTCATCGATGTCTTCCTTGGAAGCCAGGCCGTCCGCCAGGATCCCCACCGCTTCATTGATCATGGGAATCAGGATCCGGTTGACCACGAAGCCGGCGGCTTCTTCCACTTCCACCGGGGTCTTCCCCAGATTCCGGGACAGGTCGATGATGATGCTGTTCGTTTCATCCGACGTCATCAGGCCCCGGATGACTTCCACCAG